>CAUUCX010000010.1:0-12998 GCA_963543615.1 uncultured Eubacteriales bacterium
CAGCGGAAGTTCCCGTCGTTATTCCCTTTTCTACAGCCCATGCAACGGCTTTTGCAAAATAATCGCTATCCTTAACATCGGTGAATTTAGCTTTATTATCCGCAGCATCGCCGTCAGGCTTTTCTTCGCCTTTCTTGAATGCGGCTTTTACGCTTACCTTACCGCCCGGCATCTTGAAGCTGTATTTACCCTCGTTTTTAGCGGTGCTGATTTCATTATCCTTTGAATCGAGCACTGTGAGCTTATCGAGAACATATCCCTTGTCCGGAGTCACGGTGAGAACTACTGTGGTTCCCTCTGCCGCGGAGGCATGGCTTGATGTTACGCTTCCGTTTTCAGTCTTTTCAACGGTTACGGCATATGTAGGAGCTGAGCCGCCGGCATCACCGCCGCCGCCTCCTCCACCGGAGCCTCCGCCGCCGGAAACTGATTTTTTGGTGACGGTTATCTCTATTTCAGCCTTGACTCCATTTGCGGCGACTGCTTCTATCACAGCTTTGCCGGCCGCCTTTCCCGTCACCTTTCCGTTCTGATCGACATCCGCTATATCCGCATTTTTGCTCGAATAGGTGTATGTTTTGTCATCCGCATCTTGAGGAAGCACCGTTGCCGTAAGCTGCGCGCTGCCGCCGATTTCAATACTCGTCTTGTCTGCGGTAAGCTGTATCTCGCTAACCTGCACTACAGGTTTCTTAAATGTAAGGGTAAGCTCCGCCTCGGGACCGTCTGCCGATTTTGCAATAAATGTCGCCTGACCTATCGATTTTATGGTGATATCTCCGGTGTTCTCATCCACGGAAGCGATATCTTTCGATTTCTCTTTAACCGAATACTTGATCTCCTGATCTGTAGCCGCAGCCGGGAGAACCGTACCGATCAATTTCACCTGTGCATCGAGAGGATATTCCGTTTGTTCATCTTCGGTTTTCAGTTCTACAGTATCCACAGGGATATATTCCCCTTCATTCTCAACGGTAACATTGCATGTGGCGATATATTCTCCATCATCGGGATCGGAAATTCGGCTTTTATATATCGTGCCATACACAGCTATTGGAGCACTTCCCGCTTTTTTCGCAATGATTGTGCCATCCGGCTTAACCGTTATGCACTCATCATCCAAGCTGCTGTAACTTTCTACATCCACTTCCGGATCAAATGCACCATCAGGCATAATATTCCACTCAAGTTTGGCTTTTTCGCCGACTTTCAAACTCAAGTCTTCTTCCTTAAATGCCACTTTAGTAATCGGTACAAGCGTATCCTTAACTCGCAACTTTATAACTTGGCTGATATTCAAATCGGACGATATCGTGATTTCAACATCTCCGGCGGCTTTTCCTGTCACGACAAGCTTTTTGCCGTTAAGTTTCCATTCCACCTCGCCGCTGCCGGAAGTTTCAATACTCAAATTCCCCCAATCGGAATCGGCAGGTTCCGGACTCAGGTTTATATTGATATCCTTACCCACTGCAACCACCGGCGCTTGGAACTTGTCAAACGCCGCCTTTATTGAGCTTGCCGGAGGCAATTTAACCGTAATTTTGCATTCGGCTGTAAGCCCACCTTCGGTTTTGACTCCCACGATAACTTCGCCCGCTCTCCTTGCGGTAATTTTATTTGTATTCTTTTTAGTCCACTTGTCTATACTTACAGGGGAAAGATAGCTGCTGGGGCTTACATACCACGAATCGATCTTGTCTTTTCCTTCATCCCCCTGAATTGTGGCGGTTACAGTTTTTTCATCGCCCACAAACATGGTTTCTTCCGAAAGATCCAAGCTGATGCTTCCGCCGTATTTCGAAACGACTTTTATCGTAATATCCGCGCTTACACCGTTTGAAGTCTCTGCAGTTATAACCACATCGCCCACGCCTTTTCCGGTGACTTCTCCATTAGATGTTACCGTGGCAATATCTCTATCAGAACTCGTGTAGCTTACACTTTGATTGAGAACTTCGGCGGGGAGAACTTTTGCATGAAGCTGCGTTTTTTCACCCACTTTGATTTCCGCGGAATCCGCTGTAATCTCCACGGCTTCCGGCTCTTTAGGCGGTGGGAGCTTTGTGAATGTAAGTTCTATTTCCGCCTTTATCGCATTACCCTCTGAATTGAGGTCATGAGTTTTTGCAATGATTTTAACCATGCCGGGACCTTTCGGCATAACATTTCCATTTTCATCAACCGATGCTATCGCTTTATTGCTCACATTGAAAATGAGTTTTTTATTAGTAGCACTCGCAGGTGTAAATTCAGGCACAATCTTTACCGCCTGATCCGCTCTGTATACAGTTTCACCGTTCTGTGTCGCAAGAGTGAGGCTTTCCACCGGCACATATGCACCTTCCGAATTCACCTTGACCTTAAACTTGACAATATGTTCTGAGGTAGGATTGCCCATCCAATCTTCCTCTTCTTCCATCATAGATACATATGAAGTCATGGTTAAAGGAATTGGATCATCTTTAGCCTTTTTGGCGGTAATGCTGCCATCGGCATTAATGCTCAAAAACTCCGAATCCTCCTGATTATCGAGGCTAAGATCCCTGATCATGCATTCATCGAGCGGCACTTTATCGTAATTCTCAATTGTGGCGGTAAATGAAGGAACAATCGTTTCTCCCTGATTGAGCTGATATTGAGCGCTATCCGCCTTAATACTCTTGAATTTCTTCATATCCTTGAGTACTTTTATCCTTACATTGTCCTGTACTCCATATTCGGATTTAACGATTATGTTCACCCAGCCTTCTTTTTTGCCGGTTACTTCCAGCTTCCCTCCTGAAATTTCCGCATCCGCCTTTTCAGGATCATCGATGATCACCTCAAGATAGCCCATATTCGAATTATACGGCTCCTTAATTATCGACAATTTCAATTTTTCGCCTATCTTTACGGCTTTAGGAACATTATTCGGCATTGATATATTTATGGCGGTAGACGGCGGATCGAGAACTTTAATATTATAGTTTGCCTCCAGTCCGCCCAAACTTATAGCTTTGATAGTAGAATTGCCGGATCTCTTCTTTGCAAGAACCGTTACGGTATTGCCGTCCACGGATTCAATTGAAACAGGACCATATTCATTCACGAGTTTCCAATTCAAAATACTGTCCATGGAGCCTTCAGGCTTAAATACAGCTGTAATGGTCCCTTTTTGCTCGGGCAGTAATGCCAATTTTTTAGGGGTAAATTCTATGGAAGTAGCTACAGAATGCGGCTGATCCGTCACTGTAATCTTCAGCACGGCTTCCATGCCGCTCAAGCTTACAACTCTTATATCCGTATCGCCTTTTTTCTTGGTAAAGACATGCCCGCTCTGATCGACCACAGCTACGCTTTCATTGCTGCTGCTCCATTTGAGTCCCTTCAAATTTGCACCGGCAGGCTTTACATCTATCTCCAATGTTGCCGTTTCCCCTATCCCGAGTGTAAGGGCGGTTTTTTTGAAGCTTATATCCGTTGGCAATATGCTTGCATCCGCCACGGCATATGTAGCGCTTGTAAAATCGGTGACGGGTATTATGAACACCTTGCCGCCGAACGGATCGCTCGACACATTGATCCCTGTTTCCACATAATCGCTGCCATTTTTCTTGTATAACTTGGCGCTTGAGATATCGAAACCCTTTTCAACAGGAATGCTCAAGGTTCCCGCATGAGCCGTCAGGTTCTCCGGATTCAATCTTATATCATATGCGCGCTTGAGTCCGCTGCCGGGCAATCCCATAAGCTTATCACCATCGCTGAATTTTTCGGCCCTAAGCGATACTCCTATAGGCGCATTAAGCGACATACGAATCCCTGTAGCATTATCCTGAATAGTCTGATTTACCGGCTCCGCCAAAAGAGTTGTCAGTTCTTCCTTACTGCTGTATGTCTTGAATTTTATCTTATGCTTCTTTGCGAATTTATGCGCATTGGAATCTTTTGCGACATAAAGAACAAATTGAGGAGACAGATTATCAAATGTGTATTCACTCGAAAATGTATTGAAATCGCGAGGAATTACCACTCTGAGCAATGACTTGCACCCGTCTACAACATGGTAACTCATTGAATTTACTCCATCAGGCAAATCCAGATGTGTAAGTGATTCGCAATTCTTAAAGGCATACATATCTATCTCTTCCAAACCCGGAGGGAATTTCACATCCGTAAGAGATTTGCAATTTTCAAACATCGAGAATCCCGTGCTTTGCATGGTCGCATTTATCTCCGCACTGCGCAGATTTTTACAACCTGAAAACATATTCCCCTCAACGGTGGCAACCGTCGCCGGTATGCATACATCTACAAGCCCGGATCGCGCAAATGTTGAACTGCCCAATTTTTCCAAGGTGTTAGGGATGGTCACTCCGGTAAGTTTTTCAGCACCTTCCATTGCCCCCGGCCATGTCTCCCTCACATTTTTGCCATCAACCGTTTTAGGAATCGTGTATTCACCCGCTTTGCCGCATGGGTACGCTTGAAGCATGTATCCGCCTTTCAACTCGGTTCCCGACCCGGGTGCAGATTCCGATGTCCCGAAGAGAACGCCATCAACAACCTCGTAATTCTCACAAGGTTCCTTTAATTTGATTTCTTTGAGCGGTGAGCTCTTGAATATATTTCCCGTTATCGCACTAACATGTGACGGGAGCACCGCTTCCTTGAGATTCGGGCAATTTGCGAAAGCATTAAGCCTTATATTCAGCTTGCTGCCGCCTTCATCAAAACTCACCCTTTCAAGATTAGGCATATACTCGAACGCCCTATAGCCTATTTCGGTAACACTTGCAGGGATTGTAATGCTCTCAACTCCCTTTTTCCCCACAAGCGCCTCGGGCTTTATTTTTGTAACGGTGTTCGGAATCACTAAATGTCCGCCCGGTCCGTTATATCCTCGCAATTCACCGGCTCGTATATCAAAATACTGATCCTGCGCATTCTCCCCGTTTACGGTAATCTCGCAATCGGCAGCAATGCCGTTTATTGTCTTCGCCGTTATTACCGCTTTGCCCGGTCTTATCGCTGCCACGATACCGCTCTTATCAACGATCGCAACGCGCTCATTACTGCTGCTCCAGTATATCTTTTTATTGGTAACGCTATCCGGAGATATGGTAGGAATCAACTTATACGACTCAGATACCTTCATGCTGTGCGCTGTTTTATCAAGACTCAAGCTCGTAGCAAGCGTGCTCTTATCGGCAATCACATATACACCTTCTGTCGCCCCGACAAGGAAAAATACCGTATCATCGCCGCTCGGCATTGTTGGTGCATTCGTCTTCACAAGAGCGCTGTTATACGAATACAGCTCCGATGTATTCAAGTGAAAATCATTCGGGATCCTGATCGTCATATTTGCCGCTTGAGCTCCGGAAGCGGGCACCACATTTATATCCAGCACCTTAATATTGCCTACTCCGGCAATCTTTTTAGCCTCATCATATGCCGCGCCGCTCTTAATTTCTTTTACGGCAAGATTTGTACCTATCTTGAATTTGCCTTTCATCTTGATACCATGAAGATATTCGCCTATGAGCACATCACCCGTAACGACATCATCAGGAGAAACCAATTTCGGCAAAACCACTTTTTTGTTTCTGAGTTTATATGCATATTCACCCTTGTCAAGCCACCGTTCCGCATATGAGTCTTTTTCCACATATATGCGCAGATTGTCATTGCAATTGCCGAACGGATCATATTCCAGGCCTTTATTTACGGTAGACGGAATCGCAACTCTCATAAGATTATCACAACCCGCAAATGCATCTACTTCAAGGTGACCCAGCTGATTCGGCAAAAATACGCTCGAAAGTGATTTGCAATTTGCAAAAGCCTTCATGCTGATTTTCGTGGTATTTTGAGGAAAATTGAAATCGGTCAGCGAAACGCAGCCTGCAAAGAAACCGAACGGAATCTCATCCATGTGGTTGGGAAGTCTCACCTTGCGCAATTGCCTGCAATTCTCAAAAAGATGTGTATCCACTTCCTGAACCGTATCCGGAATTATTACCTCTTCCAGCTTCGTATTTCTGAATGCAAAAGATGAAAGCCGCGTAATATTGGATGATATTGTTATCGCCTCGAGTTCGGAACTATCAAAAGCGCCCGGGAAAACATGTATCACGGGGAGCCCGTCAACTGTATCGGGAATCGCATATGCGCCCTGTTTTCCGGAAGGATATGCCTGCAATTTGAGTACACCCGGAATCAAAACATCCGGCTCATTATCTTTTGCGACCGGTCCGAAGAGAACTCCATCTTTTTCATGATACTTTTTATTTTCAGCATCAACTTTTATATTTTTGAGACTTTTGTCACCTTTGAAAATATTTGCCACTATGTAGTCTGCATGGGCAGGAACGGTGAACTCCGCAAGTTTGGGACAGAATGAAAAAGCATCCCCTCTTATGGTCAGCTTTGTTCCTTTTTCAAAGACCACTTCCTGCAATTCGCGACAACCCTTGAATGCATCCCACTTTATTTCTGAAACGCTGCCGGGAATCGTTACTTTCGTTACATTTTCGTTGTTTTCAAAAGCCTTTTCCCCGATTGTCACAACTTCGCTCGGGATCGTAATATCGCCGCCCGAACCATTATATTTTTTGAGCACACCGCCATCTATGGTATACTCCCATTCATCCGCACTTACCGCCTGTATCCCCCCGGATAACTGCGCCCATGGCGCAGCCCCGCCGAGCACAAGACAGAGCGATAAAGCAATTGCAAATATTCGCCTTAACATAAATTTCCCTCCTTGAAACAAGATTGCAACATACACAAAATACACAATTGAAAAGATTTAAACGGCTGAAATACAAAAGGAGTAAGGAAGCAATCCCCTTTTTTATCGGCACAACAGCGATCTTGTCAAGAAGCGCCGTTGCTTGTAACTAACCAAAATAAATGATACGCTCCTTTTCTATGCTTGTCAATACACAAAGTGAAGATAAAATTTTTTCTCGTTTTTGTTGATTTCACATCCGCTTTCTTGTAAAATAAATAGGTTACTTAAACCTAACCGAGTGCTTTTCTCGCTTTATGTGAATGCGAGGAAGTTGCAATGTTTCGGATATCTTGGACATTAAGGAGGAGTTAAAAGTATTATGTGTCAGAAATCATTCATAAAGAAAAAGTCATGTCGTTTTTTAATAATGCTGCTCGCAGCAATCATAGGTATATCGTATATGCCGACGACCACATGGGCTGCCGGTGAAAACGGGCAGATTTATCCAAATTACGATTATCACATGCCGAATGAAGAAACGATGATAATAGTACAGTTATCCAATGCACCGCTGACTCATTCGTATAAAGCTTCATCTGCATATGAGACATTTTCGGATTATGCATCTTCCGCAAGCGGGCACGATATGGAGCATCGCATACTTGCAGCCCAGAAACATACAAAAAAATCGGTTGAAAAGCTTACGGGCAATGAAATATCAAGCGAATACAGCAAACTGATGTGCGGATTTGCAATAAAGGGACATTATGCGGATATAGATAAAATCAAGAAATTGCCCGGTGTAAAATATGCTTATGCGGAAAGAATATGGAATAATGTGGCACCGATAACAAATCCGATTCCCCTGCTTGCTCACAGCTCACCATATATAGGCGCTACAACGGTAAGAGCAAACGGATACACAGGTGCGGGCAGTGTAGTCGCGGTGCTCGATACGGGATTTGAAATTGATCATGATGCATTCAGCTCCCATTTCCCCGCCCCTGCAACGATGAAATTTACAACTGAATATGTAAAAAATAAGATACAAAACAACACACTCCATATAGGAAAGCTCAATGTATCCGCCGTCTATAAAACTCCAAAAATCCCTTTCGGATTCGATTATTACGATAATGACACGGATATAGGAACGAAAAGCGGTCACGGAATGCATGTTGCGGGAATTATCCTTGGGAATGATGATCAAATTCAAGGTATCGCACCCGATGCACAGTTGGTAGCAATGAAGGTCTTTCGGGATAATGCTGAAGGTGCCGGCGACACGGCTATAATCAATGCGCTTGAGGATGCCGTAATCTTGGGAGTGGATGCAATCAATATGAGCCTTGGAAGTTCGGCGGGATTTTCTAAAGATGCCGAAGAAGCAATAAATAATGTTTACGATAATGTGAGAGCTGCCGGCGTAAGTTTGGCAGTGGCGGCGGGGAATGATAATACCGCTACAGTTCACTCGGCCATAGGCGGCGATATCCCGCTCGTTTCGAATCCTGAAAACGGAGTGGTTGCCGCTCCTTCCACCTACGCTTCAGCACTTTCGGTTGCCAGCATGAACAATACTTCAATAAAATCGTATTATGTAAAAGCTGCAGGGAAGAATCTCCCATATGTGGATTCATCCGATGATGTGCTGAGTGGAATAATATCCCTATCCGGTCAATCGTATGATTTCGTTTATGTCGGCAATGGGCAACCGGAAAACTACGAAGGGAAAGATCTCAATGGGAAGATAGCCCTTGTAGAAAGAGGCGGTAAGAATGATGACGGTTCTCCAATCACATTTGTACAAAAAGAAAAAGCCGCATATGATGCCTCCGCAATCGCCATGCTTGTATATGATAATGTATACGGTGAAATTCCCAAAATGAAAACCGACGGATTGTTCCCATCCGCCGCGATAAGCAAAAGCAGCGGTGAATTCCTGCTCTCACATGCGAATGAGAAAATCGATATCCAAGCGACATATTTCGGGGATACGCAGGATGAATTCGGTGGACAGATATCGATATTCTCATCGTGGGGACCAACGCCGGATCTTAAGATAAAGCCCGAAATATCGGCTCCCGGAGGGAATATATATTCCGCATATACTAAAGGACGATATACCACTCTTTCGGGAACGTCTATGGCGGCACCTCATGTTGCAGCTGCCGCTGCACTCGTAAGAGCCTATGTCAATAAGAACTCGGCGTTGAATTCGCTTGAAGCGACGGAGAAAGCACAACTTATAGATAATTTGCTTATGTGCACGGCTGTTCCTCAAAAGGATGCCAACTCCATACACTATTCACCGAGGAAACAAGGTGCAGGACTGATAAATCTGTCCAATACAATGAATACAAAAGTCTACTTGACAGCTCCCGACGGCAGCCGTCCCAAAATAGAGGCAGGTTCTTCTGAAGGCGGAGAATATTACCTGAATCTGAAAGCGAAATCAATATCCGATAAGGATGAGCATTTTAATATCGAAACAATTGTCATGACGGAACACACGACTGAAATAAACGGCAATAAATTTATATCTCTCGCATCAAGACTTCTTGATCCGTCGGAATATGCGATTCAAGGTCCCGGCGAATTAACCGTTCCGGCGGGAGATGAAAAGGACATATCCTTGAAACTCACGCTAACGGAAACCGGTCGCAGCAATTTAGATGCCGCATTTCCAAACGGCATATATATCGACGGATTTGTGCGCCTTGTGCCGAAAACCGAGGACGAAGACAATTCAAATGTGACTATAGGGGCACCGTTCCTTGGTTTTTATAAAAACTGGGATAGTGCACCAATATTCGACAAGGATGTATATTCACATGAGACGGCTGCAATTTACCCATCTTTTATATCCGTTGTAAAAACATCGGCCTCGATCGGAGAATACAGCCCTGTGGAAATTGTGGGCAAAAACTATTTCATAAAAGATGAAGATGATCCGGAAAGATACAATAAAAATAAACTGGCAATTAGCCTTGACCCTGCAGTTTTCAAAGCGGGGAGTGATAGATTAGGAGCTTCCTTAGGGCTTCTCAGGAATGTATCCGAATTGAATTTCAAACTGGAGGATTCAGAAGGAACCCAATTGTATTCCAACACGCAAAACGATGTGCGAAAGACACATTATATCTCTTCGCATTTTGCGCATTTACCGGCATCGGACGATAAAAACATGCTGTCTGAAACGGATTTCCCAAATTTGCCCGAGGGCAAATATCTATATACCATTACGGCAAAACGCAGCGAACAGAGCCCTGAAGAGAAACTGTCATATTCGATATACTTTGATGCGACCAAGCCGGAGCTGAATTCCACCACCGTATATGCAAAAAACGGAAGCAAGCTTTTACGCACCCATCTCAAAGAAAACCACTATATTATGGGCTATAAGATTGTAGGGGAACATTCGGATCAGGATGTGGTTATCGACCAGACCCCGCTCATTTACGATAAGATGGGGGTTGATTACAATCTCGATATCGATTTGAGTGATCCTAATTTTGAGGGGCGTCAGAAAGTGAGAATCGCCCTGCTCGATTATGCCGGAAATCAATTTATCAGTTCACCAATTTCGCTTACCGAAATCGGTGCGGCGCCGACTGAACCGGCGGGACCGGTTGATGAGAGCGGAGGTTCTTCAGGCGGTTCCGGCGGCGGCTCGGGCGGATCAGGCGGTTCCGGCGGCTCAGGCGGCTCCGGTGGAGGAGGCGGCGGCTCGGGTGACAGTTCAGGTGGCGGCTCTTCGGGTGACGAACCCCCTATCGACACAGTCGATAAAGGCGATAAGGATGTGCAGCAAATATCCGGCGACTTTACAGATACTGAAAATCATTGGGCAAATAAAGCGATAAAATCGCTGGCACAAAAAAGAATAATAACCGGAAAAACCTTGAAGCTATTTGCACCGAATGACAATATAACACGCGTGGAATTTCTTGCAATGCTCGCTCGAATGAGCGGAGTGAAGATGGAGGAAGCGGAATCCTCATTCAGCGATATTTCGCAAAGTGCATGGTACGCAAAATATATTACATGGGGAATAAAAGCGAATATCACCAAGGGATTTGAAGATGGAACATTCCGCCCCAACAAGAAAATCAGTCGGGAGGAAATGGCGGTAATGCTCTCAAGATATATCGCCTATAAAAAATTCGACTTGAAGATGAGCGACCCGGCAGGATTCACAGATGATGCGAAAATCAGCAACTTCGCAAAAGATGCCGTGTCTAATATGCAAGGATTGCGACTTATTACAGGCAGACCCGACGGAAGTTTCGCCCCCGCAGAGACGGCGACACGCGCTGAAGCCGCAACCATACTCTATAATTTAGCACAGCTTTCAATGGCTATATGATTCCAATACAGGGGACTCCAAAAACTTTGGAGTCCCAAATAAAGTGAGAACAAAGAAGTGAGAAAAATGCACCTATATCAATATCAAAGGGGGCACTCTCCCATGAGAAATCACAAACTGCGATTATGTGAATATCCTTATACCTATGCCTATAGTTTCAACCTACGATTGTCACATATGTTTGACAATCTTAGATGACAATCTTAAATTTTCTGAAAACCATGTTGATATAGCAGACAGTTGTGTGCTACACTTAATTCAGTTATCAGCCGCTATCTATAACCACTACAGAAGGTGCATTATGAACTGTGCTTTGAAGTTTCAGAAAGATTATGTTCAAGCGCAATTTTGGTATACTTCCCGATCGCAGAGGGGGAAAACCAAAACCCTTGTTTATGGCGCATAGGTTTGGTTAAAGACCGCCCGACCTTGCGCTTAACTCAAAAAAGCGAATCGTTTTTTCTTGAAAAGTATTGTTTTCTAAACAGAAAGGAGTTCTCTTGTGAAAAAGATATTAAATAAAGCTTTGAGCGCGATTCTCATCCTATCAATGGTACTCAGTATACCTACAATCGCTTTTGCCGCTGAAGGCGATGTGAATCATCATTCAGATTCGGACGTCAATTACCAACAGGAAAGGATTAGCCTTGAAGAACAGGCACAAATTAAAGAGTTATCCCGTGCTCAGGCAATCTTTGAGGGCATGAGCATTGAAGAACTCAATTGTTACATTGATACTACGATCGAACGTATTAACCAGAGAAGTTCTGAAGCAAAGGCTGCTCCTGCTGCTGGTCAAAAAGCACTACCCGGCGCTCCTACGGTAATTGAGTTGAAGTTGTTATGGCTCGCTGCTGCGCAAGCAGTGAAGCTCGCGGGGTATCCTTGTTCGGGGAAACTGGTTGAGTGCTCTGTCTTGGGATTGAATTACAACGAATCAAAGGGAGCAGGTGGACTGTTTCGAGATAAAATCGTTGGAACAAGCACTTACAAGAATTATATTAACAAAATCAAAAAAGGAACGTACTCCACGGGAGTTGGTTATGTGTTAACCCATCCAAAAAGTGAAAATGCGGATTTGTATTACTCCCTTCACTCCTGCACATACACCACAACAAAATCAGGAAGTACATACAAAGTAGCTGTCTATGATTTTTATGATTTTGCGTTGATGAATTATGACAGCCTTTTTACTGGAATTGTCAACAATTGGGCTTGGCTTTGCCAGCATACTTGGGTGTTGCACAAAATCCATGTAAATATATCTTTTTCGGCGTAATGCATATGATGTAAAATGAAAAAGATAAATTTGCTTGTGGTTGCAACAATGTTGTTAATAGTCACTTCTCTTTTGGGAGCGTGTGCTTTTAACGGGGCAAGAGGAGATGTTAAGACGCAGTTTATAAGAGATTTCGAGCTTGACGTTGACAAAGACAGCCTCAAGTTTGAAAAGTTATTTAATAATTATGAGGGAGTTCCTTATGAGGGAATTGCCTTGTATAAAATAACTTTGGATAGTGAGTCCCAAAAAGAGTTCTTAAAGTGGAATCGTCTTCCCATCCCTGAAAATGTTGAGTTGTTTTTAGTAAGCATATCCGACTATGTTGTGCTTCCAGAGATACCTGATGGCTATTGGATGTTCGTTGATCGAAATCCAGGAACACAAAAATACACAAATGTTTCTATGTGTATATACGACATGGCAGAGGAAGTCGCATATCTGATAACAATGGATAGTTAAGCACAATACAAAACGCCCCGTGAGCTCACCTATTTCTACCACCAAGACGAGTTTATCCGGGTGGTAACTCTGCACCCGCTCAAATCCGCAATTTCAATGGCTATATGATTCTAATACAGGGGACTCCAAAAACTTTGGAGTCCCAAATAAAGTGAGAACAAAGAAGT
>CAUUCX010000011.1:0-12981 GCA_963543615.1 uncultured Eubacteriales bacterium
GCGTTTCCATACGGCATTAGGATCGAAGATTTCGTATTCTTCTCCCGACGGTGCCGGTTCATCGTCCAAAGTAATCACATCGGCTATTGCTTTATCGGTTCTCTCATCAAAAAGTCTGTAAACCGTTTTGAATCCCGGATTTGTGATCTTTCCCACATTTTCACTTATCTTCATCTTAGGAATCATTTCCCCATCTTTTTCCAATGCTGCAAGCTTGTATACGCCGCTGAAGACAGGTTCCGATTTTGCGGTAATCAGGCGTTCCCCCACTCCGAACGAATCGATTTTCGCCCCTTCCGCCAAAACATCTCTGATTATATATTCATCAAGCGAATTTGATACCACTATCGAGCAATCCCGCAGTCCCGCATTGTCAAGCATCTTCCGCGCCTCATTGGTCAAATAAGTAACATCTCCGCTGTCAATCCTGATTCCCATTTTTGCAGGTTTTAATTCCTTAAAGACCTTGATTGCATTCGGAACACCGCTTTTCAGAACATTATATGTATCCACAAGCAGGATACAATTTTCCGGGTAAATCTTGCCATATGCCATAAATGCTTCATACTCCGAATCGAACATCTGTATCCAGCTATGTGCCATCGTTCCGAGCGCAACTATGCCGTCATCGCGTTCAGAAATAGTGCATGCGGTACCGATGCAACCCCCGATATACGCAGCACGCGCACCCTGAACCGCCGCAGCCGTTCCATGTGCCCGCCTCGTGCCGAATTCCATAACGCCCCTGCCGCCGGCAGCTCGCACAATTCGGTTTGCCTTAGTCGCAATCAGGCTTTGATGATTTATTAAAAGTAGAATCATGGTTTCCACAAATTGTGCCTGAATGACCGGTCCGCGAACCGTAAGAAGCGGCTCATGCGGAAAAATTGGAGTTCCCTCGGGGAATGCCCATACATCGCAGGTGAATTCAAAGTCCCTCAAATACTCCAAAAATTCATCGCTGAAACTGTTCTTGCTCCGCAGGAACTCGACATCCTCATCGGAAAAATGCAAATTGCTCATGTAGTCAATTACTTGCTCAAGCCCCGCCATAATTGCAAATCCGCCATCGTCGGGGATATTTCTGAAAAACATATCGAAATATGCAATCTGATCCTGCATACCCCCCTCGAAATATCCATTTGCCATAGTCAGCTCATAGAAATCCGTGAGCATGGTAAGATTTATATCTTTACGCATTTTCTCTCCTTTACATTGTGATTGCGCCGCACATGCGACAAAATCCTCGCACGGCGCTCAATTATATAATGACCGCAAAAACAAGTTACTGCTTGCGGTCAGTATATCACAAAAAGGATGCGCAAACAAATCTGATGCCCATCAGCTCGTCTATTGACAAATGCTTTTTATGAATGCATCAAAATCTGAAAGAATCCTATCCATATCTACAGATTCGTCATCAAGTGCCAATCCATAAAATGGTGGAACTTCAAGCCCTCTATTTTTGATTTCCTCCCGGAGTTCCTCAATATACACGCCCTGCCCCTCGATTATGGCATCGTTGTATTCCAGTTCTATCGGTGAACCTCCCCAGTTTTCATCGTAACTCGTAATTGATACTCCGCAGGTAGGCGAACCGTCACAACTCAACACCCCTACGGTCTTGTATCCCGCACGTTTGTATTCTTCCATGTATGTCACGACTCTTTCTGCACATTCTCTGCAGTGTGTTCTGAAGCCATGAGTATCATACAGATTTTTTGTATACCACCATCTATTGATGCCGATGAATAAAGTTTCAGGACAATCCATCTGCTGTATCCCCAAATCATATCTGTGGAGAGTGTCAAAAACCTCTTTACACATACCCGGATATCTTGCAAGACCCCTTACCTTATTGTTGGTATTAAGTAGACAACTGGATACAAATATTATCTTTTTACTCCTATTATCATCAAACCTACTCATTTCCCTCTCCTTACAAATTATCTTCCTTTAATTTAAAGTCTATTTTGTGCCTCTCCTCTCCTATAGTAATCTCTCTTACTGCGGGAACCGTCCTTGAAATTATTTGCCCTTTTCGTATAACAAACAGTGCCTCAGCTATCAGTCTTATGGCATCAAACTCACTGTTAGCATCAAGAACCACCATGTTTGCAGTATTCCCCTCTTTAATTCCATAATCTTCAATACACATCGTCTTTGCGGAATTCACAGTAATCATATCAAATAGCTGGGGCACTTGCGAATACCCGCTAAGTTGAGCATAATTCGCTAAAAGATTAGCCCCGGCAAGAGGTGATCCCTTACCCATAGGATACCACGGATCCATGATATCGTCACTCCCGATACAAACGTTTACACCTGCAGCAACAAGTTCATCCACTCTGGTGTGCCCTCGCCTACGTGGATATCCATCAGTTCGATTTTGAAGGCATGAATTTGCAAAAGGATTAGTAACTATGTTCATCTCCGCTCTTTTTATATTGCCTATCAGTTTCCCCGCAAAATCATTATTGTAATTATGCATCGCAGTAGCATGACTTGCAGTTACTCTGCCTTCCAATCCCCTTACTATCGTTTCTCTTGCCATGTATTCAACATACCTTGACTGATTATCCGTATTCTCATCGCAGTGAACATCCACAAGGCATCCGTATTTCTCAGCCATATCAAATACGAATTTCAAATCATTGTAGCCGTCTATAGGGCAGAATTCCATATATGGAAGACCGCCAACAACATCACAGCCTTTTCGGATTGCCTCTTCAACAAGCCTCTCCCCATCAGGAGATGTATAGATGCAGTCTTGAGGGAATGCCACAACCTGAAGATCCGCTATATCTTTCACCTCGTCTTTTACCTCCAACAGCGCATCAACTACTACACCTGTTATATCAGTTGCATCGACATGTGTACGCAGAAACATTGAACCATTTGCAACTTCCCATTCAATCACATCAATCGCATTTTTCTTGACTATCTCCTTTGATAAACCTTTTTTACGTTCACCCCAAATTTTAATTCCTTCAATCAAGGTACCATCCATGTTGTACCTCGGCTTACCAACACTCAATGCCGCATCAAGATGCAAATGCACATCACAAAACGGCGGTGTAACAAGGTTTCCTTCAACATCGACTATTTTTGCATCAACATCTATTATAGTATCACTGATATGTTTAAATATCCCATCTTCAATCAATATGTCCTTCTTGCTTCCATCACGCAAAAGGCAGTTTTTTACTAAAAGCTTCCCCATATTATACTTCCTTATTTTTAGACTTCCCAACGATATAATATATTACACAAACGAGAATAAGCGTAGGAACACATGCTCCAACCGCCGGACATACATGTGAGAACAGGTTGTATATTATTATTCCTGCGAACCATACGCATAGTGCAGACCAGTTAAAACCGTTATTAAACCAATACTTTGAACTGCTGTCCTCAACAAGTACTTGCCGGACATCTACAGATTTCTTCTTGATGATGTAGAAATCAACAAGCATGATACCGATAAGTGGAACAAAGATTGCTCCAACTATTATAAGGAACGTGATGAAGTGTCCAATTAAATTTGGAATTATAGCTATCAACCCTACCACAACGCCAAGCGGCACAATTATCTTCCACGGCCCCACTTTTGAGAAGACATTGACAAATGATATGCCCGAAGAATACAGATTCACCACATTTGTCGTAACACTCGACAGGATAATAATTAAGAGCGCAGGAATTCCTAACCCCTGAGTGAGCAGAAAATCAACGGGATTCGCACTTCCGGTCGCAATAAACGATATTCCTCCCACAAACATAAACGATGCCGCCCCGACGAGAGATCCGACTAATGTCCCCACACCGGCTCCCGCGCCGGATTTGGCATATCTCGTATAATCACATACCATTGGACCCCATGCAAATGCATTTGCAGCAAGGATATCTACGCCAATCATAATCCCTATAGGTGCTACGGGAGTGTAACTTGATATGACATTAAATCCATATTCCTTAAATACAATTACCACCGTCACAATACTCAAGAGAAGAAGAAGCGGTACCGATACTCTCTGCAACCACGTAATAGATCTGAACCCGTAGGCAGTAATTATCAACTGGGCTATTGCGGTAATGATAATCCAAAGCATAAGATTACTATATCCCGTCATGTTAGATATTATTGCATCGATAGATGAGCCGCATATAACCGTCACATTTGCAGCCCATCCCAACAACTGAACTCCGTTGGCTATTGACGGCAGATATGATCCCTTGATCCCAAATGTAAAACGGGTTGCCGCCATCGTTGGAATTTTAACCTTGTACCCTATATCCCCCAGAGCAAGCAGTGGGATAAAAATAATGCAGTTACCGATGGTAATCATAGCAAGCATCGACCAAAATCCCATCTCAATGAGTTGTCCGCCTATCATAAGCCTGGGAACGGCAACATTCGCGCAGAACCAGATGAATGCGATGTCAAACCATTTCGTACGTTGCTCCTCCGGAGTTGCAATAGTTAACCTCTCTTTTTCTAATTTCATTATAATCCCTCCTTTTATGTAAACGTTTACATTTCGTTTTTTCATTATATTCAATTTATTAATAGATGTCAACATCACAAGGCGATTTATTCCCATGTTTTGGCAATTTCTCCCATCGCCTTTATTGAAAACGATTACATAATATATTGCATATTATGATGTTAGCGGTTATAATAAGAGCAAAAAGTGATATGAATATTAAAGAAATAGCAAAAGAAGCCAATATGTCAATTGCAACCGTATCAAGAGTGATAAATCACCCTGATAGGGTTTCTTTGGCTACTCTTGAAAAAGTGAATCGACTCATAAACAAATATGGCTATACGCCAAATGTTATTGCCAGAAATCTAAAGACAGATAGCACTCAAACAATTGCTCTCCTGATTCCCAACATATCGGATTCGGTATACAAGGATATAGTCGCCGGTGTCGAAAACATCATTACATCAAAAAAGTATAACGTTATACTCTGTAATACAAAATCCGATCTCGAAATGGAAAAGAATCTTGTGGATATGGCGATGGGAAGAAAAGTTGAAGGAATAATCATGGTAGATGCAATAAACGAAGGCGATATCACCACTCGACTCGATAATGCCGGCATTCCGGTAGTATATATCGGCAAGAGATCGGCGAGCATGAATGAAAATCGCTGCTATACCGATTTTCGCGAAGCTTCAGCAGCACTAACCAAACATTTAATGTCCCTTAAAAACAGTTCCATAGATCTTATAATGCCCGAGCAACCTGTCGAGGTCGCAAAACAAATGATTGAGGGGTGGCGAAACATCAAGGGACATGCCGGAGCTGTGCATTATTGTGATGACAGCATTGAGGCCGTATATTCACTGATTGAAAAACTCACAAAGAAAAATGCTTTGCCCGATTCAGTAATAACAAAAAGCGAGGAGCAAGCCTTTGGAATATACAAAGCTGCGCAAGACTGTGGGATTATTATTCCTGATGATTTAGCAGTTTGTTGTATGACTGACTCACCTGCAAATGCCATTTTATCACCACCCTTAACAAGTATCTATGTGCCGGCGACAAGACTCGGTATGGTGGCTGCCCGGCTATTGTTTGATTCTATTGACGGTATAAGTAAAAATGAACATATGCCACAAGAAATATCCATGCACTCGAGATTGATAATAAGGAAATCCTGTGGAAACAGGAAAGATACATAGGAAGCTTTTCCTTCTCCCGAATATCAGAACAAATAGTATTTTTCCCTGTTAACACTCAATCTTAAAGCCGCAATCCATATATTATCATCGAATACTTTTTCAAAATCTATCTTTTCAGTCAGATATCTTTGTATTTGGAAAAGCAAATCCAGATTTGTAAAATACTCGCCGTTTTCCGCCCGTATTGAGAACTCCAATTCTTCTCCATCTTCATAAGAATCCGCACCACATATTTTGATTTCGGATTTTTTGATCGCAATTCTCGACAAATATTTATCTGCTTCTTCTTCCGTTATATTTTCAGCATTTTCTTTATAAAACCTTTCTTTCAGCTCCGCCTGCGTACGGATACATTCACCGGCTATTGTAAAATTCGTTCCGGAGAGAAGATTCACAAACATATCTTCATCTTCGCTGTCATAGATAACATAATTCTCAATTTCTTTCATTTCCGCAAGATCGTTCGCGCATTGTATAAAGCGCTCTTTGGTTTCGTCATCATCTTCAATGATTCCGATATAAAAACAATCTCCCGCCTCAAAGGAATACAGCAATTTTTTCTTTTGCCTGATAAGGTCTGCATAGAGTATTACCCTGTCAATCGGATTAACGACTTCAAACTCTGAAAAATACATCTCATCCAAAGTCATATAGGAATCGGACGCATTTTTTATCAAATCGGGCATATCATATCTTGATAAAAGCTCCTGCAAAATATCATAAATACTCATATCATCATCCGAGTAGACAGATGATAAATAGTAATTTTTAAAAAGCGAATAATCCAATACTCTATTTCCTATACTGTTCATCATCATGGTATGCATATCTTCCACTCCGACAACACGATAGAAGCGCTTTAGCTTCTCTCTTACTTTTCTTTCAACGAACATATCTTCAAGATAGCGATCTGTTAAATCCTCGTTAAAAGCGATGATATCATAGGTGAAATTCGAATTGTTTTCTGAAATATTCTTATCTTTTCCGATTAAAAGATCCGTCTTATGAAAGGCATCTTCTCTTATCAAAAAATACAGATAATACTCCTCGGCGGCAAGGAGATCGGCAACGTGGCTTACCAATTCAAAATGGTCGATATACTCCCTTTGACCGTCAATTTTTATATCGGTTTTTTCTTCCACCCACTCGATAATATCCGAATAAGAGGAGTTCAGCAGTATGCTGTGTTTGCTTATGCGCAGAAGCTTGACCAAAAAATCTTTGAAGGGTTGGTTTTCATATACTAAATTGTTTTCATCTTCTTTAGATACACTTAAAGAAAAATATTGTTTTGCACAGGATATGAATTTATCTTTTCCCGTCAAGTCGCAAAAATATTCCGCCATTTTTTCCGCAAATGCCGCGTAGCCCAGCTTATTCATTTTCAGTAAAATCTGCAATTTCGTATAAGCAAACAGTATATAATATGCAAGTTTAAGCTCACCCATCTCCGCCTCAGTCAGATCTATGTTTTTTGTGTTTTTTATAATATACTCTTTGTCGTGTGAATTTGACACGGAAACTTTGTTTTGCTTCAGTTCAAGCTTGTCGCTCTTTCTGCAAATGAAATAGTTGTCTTCTTTTTTGCTATGATAAAAGAGAAGCTGATATGGAACCCTGTAGAGAAATTCCTTTCTTTTTTTTGTTTCACCCTTATATATCCAGCCTGCGTAATTTTCTCCGAAAACGATGCCCGCCATATCAAAACATGATATGGAAACTCCCGACAATACCTCGCCCGCTTCAAGAGCTTCAAGCATTTTGGGGATTACAAATCTGACAATTTCTTTTTCTTCGTACACTCCCATTTCGTGCAGTCTTATTGTCATAATTATTGTTTTTTCAAAAAATTCTTCCGGGAAATCATCAGGATTCGCAAGAGTGACATCGCTGCCGTTTTCATCGATATCCTCTCCGCTTTCGTTATACTCCGGATAAATACATAGTGGAATCATCTTTCTCTTCGTTTTGTCGAAAATGCCGAATGAACCCAAAATTCCCACCTCTTTTCAACCTATTATTCAGTAGCCGCCAACTTTTTATTTATTGTACCATAAATTTTGCAATAAGTTATGCGTCAGGTCATTTTTTGTAAATCCTTTGACAGCGAAAAAGTCCTCCGGCATTGCGAAGGACTCAGGATTAAAATTTATTTGAGATTTTATGCATGGAGAGTGCGAAGCTTATAGCATCCTCGCCAAGTATTCCCCTGTGTAGGATTCCACGCATTGCGCAATTTGCTCCGGCGTTCCCTCTGCAATCACGAGCCCGCCACGATCACCGCCGGCAGGTCCGAGATCTATTATGTAATCCGCGCACTTTATCAAATCCAGATTATGCTCTATTACCACGACCGTATTTCCCATATCGACTAATTTGTCAAGCACGCCTATGAGCTTGTGAACATCTGCAAAATGCAGACCGGTGGTCGGCTCATCCAAGATATACAGTGTTCGTCCGGTGCTGCGCTTTGAGAGTTCCGATGCCAGTTTTATTCGCTGTGCTTCACCGCCGGAAAGTTCAGTGGACGGCTGCCCTAACTTTATATATCCCAGCCCCACAGCCTCAAGCGTTTCCAGCTGACGAGTTATTGTTGGAATATTCCTGAAAAATTCCAGCGCTTCTGTAACATTCATATCCAAAACATCGTAAATATTCTTTCCCTTATACTTGACTTCCAAAGTTTCGCGATTGTAACGCCGTCCTTTGCAGACCTCACAAGGCACATAGACATCGGGGAGAAAATGCATTTCAATTTTTATTATCCCGTCGCCCCTGCACGATTCACAGCGTCCGCCTTTCACATTGAAAGAAAATCTGCCCTTATCATAACCTCGCATCTTCGCCTCGGACATAGATGCAAACAAGTCCCTGATAGGAGTAAACACACCGGTATATGTCGCGGGATTTGAACGAGGAGTCCTGCCGATAGGTGCCTGCGAGATATCTATTACCTTGTCTATATTCTCAATCCCTTTGATTTCTCGACATTTCCCGGGCATTTCAGACGAACCGTAAAGCATTTTTGCAACATTTTTATATAAAACTTCGTTTATCAAACTGCTCTTGCCCGAACCGGAAACACCTGTTATACACACGAATTTCCCAAGTGGAATATCAACATTAACGGATTTTAAATTATTTTCAACCGCACCTTTGATCCTTAATTTTTGCCCATTCCCTTTACGGCGATTTTTAGGGATGGAGATTTTGAGCTCGCCTTTCAAATACTTTCCCGTAATCGACCGCTCGCAAGCCATCACGTTCTGCAAATCACCGGCAACAACAACCTCGCCGCCGTGAATACCCGCACCCGGACCTATATCGACTATATGATCCGCCATATGCATGGTATCCTCATCATGCTCAACGACTATCAAGGTATTACCTATATCGGTTAATCTTCTCAATGCAGAAAGCAGCTTAAAATTATCCTTTTGATGAAGACCGATGCTCGGCTCATCGAGTATATATATCACACCCGTCAGCCCTGAACCGATTTGAGTGGCAAGTCTGATTCGCTGCGATTCACCGCCGGAAAGCGAGCCTGCGGAACGGGAAAGTGTGAGATAATCCAAGCCCACATCGACCAGAAATTTCAATCGCGCTTTTATCTCTTTTATTATTGCTCCCGCGATTTTTATGTGCATCTCCGAAAGTTTGATATCTTCCAAAAAAATGAGCATATCGCGCACCGACATGTCCGTAAGCTCGGAAATATTCTTATCGCCCACCGTAACTGCTAAATTTTCCGGTTTCAAACGTCTGCCGCCGCAATCATCGCAGATATGAGTGGTCATATACTCTTCTATCTTCTCTTTCATATATTCCGAAGCGGTTTCGCGATACCGTCTTTCCAGATTATTGATTACTCCTTCAAACGGATGATCGCGATAGGACTCGGAACCGTTATTTCTGCTCTTATAGTAATACTTCAAATGCCGTGCCCCCGTTCCATAAAGCAACTCGCGCCGAAACTCCGCCGGCAAATCTTTATATGGAGTATTCAAGCTGACATCGTGTTCTTTAGCAAGTGCCTCGATCATCTGCCGATAGAAACTTTGCGCTTCCATCGTTGCAAAAATATTCGCAAGTGCTCCGCCTGCAATGCTTTTAGATTTATCGTTTATTATCAAATCCTCATCGATCTGTTTTGTAAAACCAAGCCCGCCGCAGTGTTCGCAGGCGCCGAACGGGCTGTTGAATGAAAACATCCTCGGCTCAAGTTCCCCGATTCCAACCCCGTGCTCTGGGCATGACAGCTTCGTGTTAAACAAACGCTCCGTTACCGAGCCGGCCGCTTTCTTAATCTCAACCAATGCCATTCCCATACCATGAGAAATCGCAAGTTCAAGCGCTTCCGCCAATCTGAATTCGCAGCCCGGCGAAACTCTCACCCTAGCTACGACTATCTCAATCGTATGCTTAAATGTCTTTTTTAAGCTGATCTCCTCATCATTTACTCGAACTATTTCCCCGTCAATCCTCGCCCTGACGAATCCCTCTTTGCGTATTCTCTCGATAATCTTTGAATGTTCGCCTTTGCGCTCGCGAACGACAGGTGCCATAATCGTAAGAACCGTATCCGCCTCATTTTCGAGCAGCGCATCAACAATCTGATCCACGGACTGCCCTGAAATGACTTTTCCGCAAACAGGACAATGCGGCACGCCTATTCGCGCATACATGAGCCTGATATAGTCGTAGATCTCGGTGACCGTTCCTACAGTGGAACGCGGGTTGCGATTAGTTGTTTTCTGATCTATGGAAATCGCGGGAGAAAGTCCCTCGATATACTCCACATCGGGCTTGTCCATCTGCCCTAAAAACTGCCGCGCATATGCCGAAAGACTCTCCACATAACGCCGCTGTCCCTCTGCATATATCGTGTCGAACGCCAAAGAAGATTTGCCCGAACCGGAAAGCCCCGTAAAAACCACCATCTTTTCACGCGGTATCTCTATATTGATATTTTTCAGATTGTGCACATTGGCACCCTTGATAATTATATTTTTCAGCATAAATCCCCCTAATTAAATACTTGCCTTGTATTCAAATATAATATCACGCAGCTCCGCCGCTCGTTCAAATTGCAGATTCTCCGCCGCAAGCCGCATCTCTTTTTCCATGGACTTAACATAATCCACCAGTTCTTTTTTTGTCATTTCAATCGGACTTTTTCGTTCCGCATCTTCTTCATATGCTTTAGTCACTTCAATCAGCTGACGAACCGATTTTTCGACAGTTTGCGGCGTGATGCCATGCTTCTCATTATATTCGATTTGTATTTGCCTACGTCGGTTTGTTTCCTCAATCATTCTTTCCATAGCCGGACTGCGCCCGTCCGCATATAAAATAACCTTGCCGTTTACATTCCTCGCAGCTCTGCCCGCAGTCTGAATCAGCGAAGTCTCCGTTCTTAAAAATCCCTCCTGATCGGCATCCAAAATTGCAACAAGCGATACTTCGGGAATATCCAGCCCCTCTCTGAGCAAATTTATTCCGACCAATACATCAAATGCGCCGACTCGAAAATCGTGGATAATCTCCATTCTCTCAAGCGTATCCACCTCGGAATGGAGATATCTTACCCGCAAACCTGCGTTTTGAAAATATATGCTGAGCCTTTCAGCCATTTTCTTTGTCAGCGTTGTAACCAAAGTTCGCTCACCCCGCACCGTGACAAGCGCGATTTCATTCATTAAATCATCAATTTGCCCATCACGGCTGCGAACCTCGATCGGCGGATCCACCAAACCCGTCGGTCGTATCACCTGCTCCGCAGAAATTCCGCCGCTCTTTTCCTTTTCATATGCTGCAGGCGTTGCGCTCACGTAGATCGTTTGCTTAACGATGTTCTCAAACTCTTCAAATTTAAGCGGACGATTATCCAGTGCCGACGGCAAACGAAAACCGTAATCGACAAGCGAGCTTTTTCGCGATCGGTCGCCCGCATACATGGCGTGCAACTGTGGAATCATCGCATGCGACTCATCTATTATCAATAAAAAATCTTCCGGGAAATAATCGATCAATGTGTAGGGGCGCATACCGGGGAAGCCGTTGTTTATGTGCCTGGAATAATTTTCTATCCCCTTACAGGTATTTATTTCCCTCAGCATTTCCAAATCATAGAGAGTCCGCTGTTCGATCCGCTGTGCCTCAAGTAATTTCCCCGCATTCTTAAAAAATTCGATTCGTTCTTCAAGTTCCCGTTCAATGGTGATAAGTGCGTTTCGCATTTTTTCTTTCGATGTAACATAATGCGATGCCGGAAAAATTGAAATATGGCTCCTTGTCGAAATGACCTGCCCCGTAAGCGGGTTGATTTCCTTAATGCTCTCCACTTCATCGCCGAACAGCTCAATCTTGACCGCGGATTCCTGACCCGCCGGATATATGTCTATGGTATCCCCGCGCACTCTGAACGTTCCTCGCGTGAATGCGATATCATTGCGGGCGTATTGAATATCTACCAATTTATAAAGTATTTCCTCACGGCTTTTTATCATTCCGGGGCGCAATGAAAGCATCTGATTTTCATAATCGACCGGGCTGCCGAGACCGTATATACAGGAAACGCTCGCAACAATTATAACATCGCGCCTCTCCGACAACGCCGCCGTTGCCGAATGCCGCAGCTTTTCAATTTCATCATTGATGTCGGAATCCTTCTCTATATATGTATCGGTCGAAGCCACATATGCTTCCGGCTGATAATAATCATAATAACTGACAAAATACTCCACCGCATTATTAGGGAAAAACTCCTTAAATTCCCCACAAAGCTGCGCCGCCAGCGTTTTGTTATGCGAAATCACGAGAGTCGGTTTTTGGACATTCGCGATGACATTTGCCATGGTAAAGGTTTTTCCGGATCCCGTCACGCCCAAAAGCACTTGATGCTTCTCACCGCTCAAAACTCCGCGTGTCAATCTCTCTATTGCGGCGGGCTGATCCCCCATAGGCCCAAACGGGGCATTCAGCTCAAATTCGCCATATAATTTTTTATTCGACATATCCATAATAAACACCGCCGTAAACCTTAAAACAAGCAAGAAAACATTGAACGCAACTCACTGTAAAAACTCCTATTCGTCCACTATCGCCGAACATGATTATACAAAAATCACCTATATTGTAACACACAATATCACCCATACAACGATTTAGTTACCCATTTAACAAGCATTTAATAAGAAAAAGTATTGCGTAATTATAAATGCTTATGTATAATCCCATCTTTGACAGTTGATTGAACTTAAAAACCGGCGAACTGCTCCAAT
>CAUUCX010000012.1:0-12836 GCA_963543615.1 uncultured Eubacteriales bacterium
CGGCATACCCCCATCAGAATATAGAAGACAAATTGAGTTTAACTGTCTGAAGAATCCGTCGGAAGTTGCAAACCTCACCTTTGGAAACGAGGATATTGAAAATTCTCCCGTTTTGATAAAGGGTCGCAAGCAAAGGTTTTATGCGGCTAATGCAATTGAATTATGAGTGCATAAGTGGTAGAATGGTGGCACAACGGCTCTCAGTTTTGGGTGTCTGCGAAAAAAGCGGTTTTAGTAGGTTATTTTTCAGAATTACTACAACAGCCTTGAAAGTATTTGGCTAAAATATAAGAAGCAACAAGGAATGTAGGTTGGTGAAATTATTTTAGGAGGACTTGTTTATGAAAGGCTATAAGAGCGAAGCTGTTAGAAACATTGCAGTGTTGGGTCATGGCGGTTGCGGAAAAACGACATTTTTGGAGGCGGCTCTGCTGAATACCGGAGTAATCAGCAGATTAGGCAGGGTTGAAGATGGCAATACGGTTTCCGACTATGACAAAATGGAAATCGAAAAACATCATTCAATCAGCATGACCCCCGTGCCGGTGGAGTACGATGGGGTGAAAATCAATTTTCTTGACACGCCGGGTTTTTTCGATTTTGTGGGAGATGTTTACTCCGCGCTTACAGCGGCGGAAGCGGCACTGATTTTGGTAGATGCCTCCGCAGGTATAGAAGTTGGAACGGAAAAAGCGTGGAAGCTTTGCGCGAAATTCGACAAGCCGCGAATCTTTGTAATAAATAAAACCGACAAGGAAAATGTAAATGTAAGTAATGTGGTTCAGTCGCTCAGAGATAAATTCGGCACTTCCGCGGTGACACTGGATGATAAGGATGCCCTCAACGAAGCGGTTGCGGAAATGGATGAAGTGCTGCTTGAGAAATTTTTCAGCGGTGAAGAATTTACACAGGAGGAATTTGACAACGGACTTTTGAACGGCATCAAAAGTGCGCAAATTACGCCTATTATCCCTATTTCGGCACTGAAAGGCGAGGGAATGAAAGATGTGTTGGATTCCATAGTGCATTTCCTGCCGAATCCGCTCCAAGGAAATCCGCAAAAGGCGAAGCGCGGTGAAGAGTCCGCGGATATCGCCATTTCCGCTGCGGAAAAGCCGGCGGCATTCGTATTCAAGACAATCGCGGATCCGTTCCTCGGCAAAATATCTTTATTGAAGGTTATCGGGGTTTCGCTGCTTTCCGGTATGGAACTGTACAACCCGAGGAGTGAAAAACATGAAAAGTTGGGTGCGCTCTTTTTCATGCGGGGCAAGAGTCAATCCGATCCGGGAGATGTAGCGGCGGGAGATATCGTCGCTGCGGCAAAATTGCAGTTTACAAAAACGGGTGATACCCTTGCGGAAAAAGGGAGCAATCTCATTTTCGATATAATAGATTTTCCGAAACCGTCGATCTTTTTCGCCATCGAGCCGAAAGCAAAAGGTGATGAGGAAAAGGTCAGTGCCGGCTTACAGAAACTGATGGAGGAAGATCCGTCTTTCGTTACACAGCGAAATTCCGAAACTCATCAAATGCTGATAGGCGGTCAGGGTGATATACAGCTTAATATCATCATCGCAAAACTCAAGGAACGCTACGGGGTAGAAGTTGAACAGGTGGAGCAAAAAATTGCATATCGAGAAACGATAAAGGGCAGCTCCGATGTTCAGGGCAAACACAAAAAGCAAACCGGCGGCGCGGGGCAGTATGGTGATGTGCATATAAGATTTTCACCGTCTGCGGAAGAATTTGAATTTTCCGAAGAACTCTTTGGCGGTTCCGTGCCGAAGAATTATGTTCCCGCGGTTGAAAAAGGCTTGCTTGAGTGCATGAGTAAAGGGCCTCTTGCGGGCTGCAAAGTGGTTAATGTCAAAGCGGTTTTGTATGACGGCTCTTACCATGATGTGGATTCAAACGAAATGGCGTTTAAGGTGGCGGCATCGCTCGCTTTCAGAAAGGGGATAGTCGAAGCGAAACCGTGTCTGCTTGAGCCCATTATGAAGATGGAAATTTTCGTGCCCGATGATTACATGGGAGATGTAATGGGCGATATTAACGGCAGTCGTCGCGGCAAAATTTTGGGAATGGAACCGCAGATGGGCGGCGGTCAGAAGTTGATGGCGGAAGCGCCGCAGGCGGAGCTCTTTGATTATGCGATTGCGCTCCGCTCCATGACACAGGCGAGAGGCTCGTTCAGCATGGAATTTGACCGATATGATGAGGTGCCTTCAAATTTAGCGGCGAAAATAATCGAAAAACATAAACTTGAAGAAGAAGCGGAAGCGAAATAGAATACATATTCAGGCTTATTCGTCGGCAGGTGTGTTTTAGACCCCTGCCGATGTGTTTTTCAACAGGGTTTTGGAAAGGATATTTTATCGGAGGATTTATGTACGATTTACTGATAGTCGATGATGAGGAGAAGATAAGGCAGGTTATCAGAGAGTATGCTGAATTCAACGGCTTTACGGTGAGCGAGGCCGAAGATGGGATGCAGGCGGTCAATCTCTGTCGTGAAAACGATTATGATCTGATAGTCATGGATGTTATGATGCCGAAGCTTGACGGGTTTTCCGCATGCAAGGAGATAAAAAAAATCAAATCTATCCCCATCATTATGCTGTCGGCGCGCGGAGAAGAATATGACAAATTGTTCGGTTTTGAACTGGGAATTGATGATTATGTCGTAAAACCGTTCAGCCCGAAAGAGCTTATGGCGAGGATCAACGCCATATTGGCGCGCCACAGGGGAAGCGCGGGAAGTAGTCATGGAGAGTACAAATTCGATGGACTCGAAATAAATATCCCGGCCCGTTCGGTTTTCGTGAACGGTGAAAAAGTTGAAATGACACCGAAAGAATACGATTTGCTGTTCTACCTGGTCGAAAATCGCAATATCGCCCTTTCGCGCGGGCAGCTCCTATCCGATGTGTGGGGATATGATTTTTTCGGTGATGATAGGATTATAGATACGCATATAAAGAATATCAGAAACAATATTTCGGAATACAGGGATTATATCGTAACAATTCGCGGTGTCGGCTATAAATTCGAAGATTCCCCTAAATAGCATATGTGAATTGCAACTCAACCGAATCGAAATTTATAGTTGAGAACAAGGTAATTATGCGGTGAAAAATAAAATAAGAACGGAATTCAAATCAATAGGCAGGGATTTTAATAATAGACTGAACAATATGGATTTTAGGAGTATCAATTTCAAGATATGGCTCTATTTCCTGTTGTTTGCAGCATTGCTGCTTTTGCTTTTGTGGTTTTTACAGATTTTCTTTCTCAATAATTACTATGAAGAGATGAAGACGACCGAAACACAGCAGGTCGCGGAATCCATCACGGCGCAATACAAAAACCCTCATGTGTTCGATAAAATCAGAGAAATTTCCATAAAAAACGATATGTATATTCATATTGAGACCGAGGATAAGACAATCCTTTTTTCACCGTCGGTTGACGAACTCAGGCGACCGTCGTATGCATATCTAAACGAGATGGATGTGCTCAAGCTCAAACTGCGAGAGAGCGGAAAGGAGAGTGTTTACCTGAAAATTCCGGAAAGCAGAACGGATACATACACATTGGCATATGCCGGATATCTGACAAATGAGGACGGCGAAAAGGATATACTGTATATTTTTTCACCCCTGTATCCCGTTTCATCAACGGTCGATATAATAAGAACGCAGCTCATATACATCACTATCATCGCCTTGATTGCAGCATTTGTTATTTCATTTTATATGTCAAACAGACTGTCGAAACCGATTAGGCGCATTACTCGTGAGGCGCGTAAATTGGGTCGGGGGGAATATGACTTGCAGATGAGTCGGCAGCATTTCTCCGAGATGGATGAACTCGCAAGCACTATAAAATATGCGGCGGTGGAATTGGAAAAATCGAGCAATATGCAAAAAGATATGCTGGCAAACATCTCACACGATTTGAAAACGCCGATAACCATGGTCAAATCGTATGCGGAGATGATTCGAGATCTGTCGGGCGAGTATCCGAGCAAGCGCAATGAACATCTCAATGTAATAATGGATGAGGCGGAGCGGCTCAATTCTTTGGTGAACGATATCCTCGAAATTTCAAAAATGCAGTCGGGCGCAATGATTTTAGAAAAAAGAGAATTTAATTTGAGACCTTTGCTTGAAGCGATGATAAATTCATATGGCATTTGGTCGGAGCAGGGGTATACATTCACATTGAATTGTCCTGCGAATATCAAGGTGAGAGCGGATGAAAAGCGGATTGAGCAAGTGTTCAGCAATCTGATTACGAATGCAATAAAATATTGCGGAATCGATCGCGAAATAATCATCAATGTCATTCGAAAGCGCAAGGAAAAAGGGCGAGCGGTTGTGCGATGCGAAGTAATCGATCATGGCAAGGGGATTGCCGAAGATGAACAGAGGTATATATGGGAGCGTTACACGAAAGCGAGCACCAATCATGTCAGGATGACGAGCGGTTCAGGACTCGGACTTTCTATAGTGAAGGAAATACTTCAGCTGCACGATGCCGATTTCGGAGTTATATCCGCACCGAACAAAGGGGCAAATTTCTGGTTTGAGCTTAAATCTGCACAGAAGCGTTCAGTTTCAATGCATCGGCAAGATGAGTAATCCCTATTATTTCCATGCCCTCGATTTTAAGATCCTTGCCCGCATTTTTACTCGGAACTATAGCGCGGTTGAATCCCAGTCGTGCCGCTTCTTTGAGGATTTTTTCGGCATTTTTTACATATCTAAACTCACATGTTAATCCAATTTATCCTATTGCTATCGTCTTGTGTCCCGGCGGTTCGGATTTGCATGAAGAATATACGGATAGCGCAACTGCAAGATCCACAGATGTCGTTTCCGGTTTCAATCCGCCTACAATATTCACATAAACATCCTTATTTGACAGAGCAATCTTGCTCTTCTTTTCGAGTACGGCGAGTATCATATTCAATCGCGCGCTGTCCGCGCCGATGGCGGTTCTGCGAGGGAATCCCGCATTTGCCGGTGATACAAGTGCTTGAATTTCCAAGATTAGAGGGCGCGTTCCCTCATATATTCCGGTTGCTATCGAACCGTCGACTTTGCCGGAAAAATCTTCAAGCAATCCTCCGGCGATATCATCTACCTCCACCAAGCCGCTTTCTCGCATTTCAAATGCACCGATTTCACTTGTAGTGCCGAAACGGTTTTTAGAGGAGCGCAGGATTCGCATATCCCGATCGCGTTCACCGTTGAATGTGAGCACGCAATCTACGAGGTGTTCAACGATTTTCGGGCCGGCGAGTTCGCCGGATTTTGTCACATGCGCCACGATAAAAATAGGAATACCCATGACTTTCCCAATTCGCATGAGTTCACCGCCGCAGGCGCGTATTTGTGATACGCTGCCCGGAGCGGATGACAATTCCTCTATATACATGGTCTGTATCGAATCTATTATCAAAAAGCGCGGAGCAAGCTCATTGCAGGCTTCTGCAATATTGTCCATATTTGTTTCGGACATCAGATAAAGATTTTCTGTGCTCGTTCCGCAAATCCTGTCTGCGCGCAGTTTAATCTGTTCCTCCGATTCCTCACCGGAAACATATAAAACCTTGCCATAGCGATTTGCGACATTATATGCCGTTTGTGTTATGAGAGTAGATTTTCCTATGCCCGGTTCTCCGGAAATGAGGGTAAGCGAGCCTTCCACCATGCCCCCGCCGAGCACTCGATTGAGCTCGGGTATCCCCGTATCCAATCTCCCCGCGGTGCTTCCCGCTATCTCATTAAGTGCGATGGGCTTTTTTTCATAAGCCGAAAGACTTGTGGATTTTGAATTTGCATCATTTCGGACTTGCGGGGCAGCTTTTCTGCTGCGACGATCCGCGCTTGTATCGGATAATCGCTGCTCCAGCATTGAATTCCATGCTCCACATATGCACTGCCCCATCCACTTGGGGCTTTCATAGCCGCATTCATTGCAGACAAAAACGGTTTTTCTGTTTTTCATCGAGTACCCTTTCAAAAATCGATAATTCTTCAAAAATCATCGCGATATGCTGTTTATCATCGTATCGCAGGTGACTTTGTTTTTCAATGCTTTTTCAGGTTTTTTTGCAAAATTTCCCCGAATTGATTGACATTGATACCTCAACATGATATATTAAAAAATTCAATTTGTTGACAATAGCGATAGGATGCCCTATACTATACACAGCGATTGTGTGATTTTGTGTAAATGTTTTTCGTTATTGCAGCGGAGTAAGAAATGTTTGAGGTTGGCGATAGGGTTGTTTATCCCATGCATGGTGCGGGGATTATAGAAAAAATAGAGAGCGAGCAGGTTTTAGGTGAAACTCGAGATTATTATGTCTTGAATGTTTCATCGGGTGCCATAAATATTATGGTTCCTATTGATAACTGCGAGCGGATAGGCTTGCGCCGCATCATTTCAAAATCCGAGGTGGACGAAGTGTTTGCCTTGCTCAAGGCGGATTCCACCGCGATGGAAAGCAACTGGAACAGGCGTTACAGGGAGAACACCGAAAAACTCAAGACGGGCGATATTTTAGAAGTTGCCGAGGTTGTAAGAAATTTATGGCGTAATGACAAGATTAAAAAACTATCCGCCGGTGAAAAAAATATGCTCAACAATGCAAGACAAATTTTGATAAGCGAGCTTGCACTGGTGCATGATCGCCCAACATCAGCTTTACTCGACAAGGTCGAGAAATTGATATTCGAAAAAGCGTAATCTTTTCCGTTTCCTCCTTTTTTCCGGCTAAAACACCTGAAAATATTAAGTTTATATTAATTTTCCATCGGTAGCCTACTATTGTATGGATTTTTTTGTTATCGTGTACATGGATTGTATTTTGGGGGAGAATCGTAATATAAAGCGACATTTTTGTGCGACTTATCATTACGAAAGGAGGAGAGATGTTAAAAAAGTTAATCAGATTGCTTTTTACAATGCTCGGCGGGGCTGCGGGATTCGGCGTTTTCAGTCTTGTCGAATTTGTATTGAAGAAAAAATCCTGTACATGGACTGATTTGGGTTTTAGCGACGGCATATCAAGAGTCCCTATCATGCTGGCATTTATGATTATTTTCGCAATTATTTTCTTTTTTATTATGCCTCTTATCAGAAGACAGGGTTCCAAGATGGCTACAAACATCGAAAGCGATTTGCAATCCGTTCCGGCGGAGCAGGTTATCGCAAGCACGGTCGGCTTGCTGTTCGGTTTGTTGATAGCATATCTCATAAGTAATATATATGACGGGATTGAAATCACGGGATTAAAAATACTGCTCATGGTAGTGACCTATATAGTCTGCGGATATTTGGGACTTACCATAGGCACTCAAAAAGGACGCGAATTTCTGCCCATCATACTCGGCTCAATAAAGAGCGGAGGCGGCAAAGGGAAATATAAAAATTCGTCGGCATCGCCGAAAATAATAGATACGAGCGTAATTATCGACGGCAGAATTTCGGATATAATGAAGACCGGATTCATTGAGGGGAGAATAGTTATTCCCGAGTTTGTGCTCGTGGAATTGCGACATATCGCCGATTCCTCGGATGCCTTGAAGCGCAACAGGGGTAGGCGCGGACTTGATATCTTGAACAAGATCCAAACCGAATATGGGATCGAAATATACAATACCAATTCCGAGCGGGCACTTGATGAGATTCCGGAAGTAGATGTGAAATTACTCAAGCTTGCGCAGATCATGAACGGCAAAGTTGTCACCAATGACTACAATCTCAATAAGGTCGCTGCAATAAACGGTGTGGATGTGCTGAATATAAATGAGCTTGCAAATACGCTCAAGCCGGTTGTTCTGCCCGGTGAGCAGATGAACCTCTTCCTCGTTAAAGAGGGAAAAGAATATAATCAGGCGGTGGCTTATTTGGATGACGGCACCATGATAGTTGTGGAAGACGGCAGAAAGCATATCGGCAAATCCATCGACACGATCGTTACAAGCGTGTTGCAAACGGCGGCGGGCAGAATGATATTCGCAAAGCCGAAATAAAGCGTGGCAAAATAAAGAAATCAGCATAAATAAAGAATATGTATCAAGGTAAAAAAGTTGCGGTTATAATACCGGCGGCGGGGTCGGGAACGCGTATGGGGCTTCCCGTTCCCAAGCAGTTTATGAATATTGACGGAGAGACTATGGTGGCGAAAACCACCAGAGTTTTTGCGTGCAATAAATTTATAGATGTCGTTATCATTCTGTTCCCTCCTAAATTCATGGAAAAGACGGAAATGAAAAAATCCGAAAATCCGGCGAACGCCGAATGGAACGGCATTGTGCGCGATAAGGCATCAAGGGAAAAAGCACAAAAGGAAAAGCTGCCGGAGGTGCATGGCATAAAACAGGCGATATACGGCACACAGCGCGCGCATATAAAGGCGGCAATTTTGTCCGGGATCGGGGAAATTCGCGACAATTTGAAATTCCTGGTGAAACAGGCGGGAAAGAAATGCATCGTGATTACCGGTGATTCGAGCAGGAGCGGTTCCGTGAGGAACGGACTCATGGCTTTGCCCGATGATATTTCAATAGTCCTCGTCCATGATGCGGCGCGTCCATATGTTGATGACGGAATGATAAATGATGTTATCGCGGCGGCGGATATGCACGGAGCGGCAGTCCCCGCGGTGCCTCTAAAGGATAGCCTGCGCACTGTAGACGGCGGTGTGGACAGAGATGATTACTTCCTCGTTCAGACTCCGCAGGGCTTTCGTCGGGAAGTTTTAGTGGCGGCTTACAATGAGGCGGAAAAAACGGGAGAAAAGGCTTCGGATGATGCAAGCCTTGTTGATCGGATCGGGCAACGTGTATTTATGGTCAGCGGTTCATATCGGAATATAAAAATTACAACCGTTGAGGATTTGGAGTAGTTCTATGAATCTCTGCACAGAGGATTTGCTTGGATTGAGGATAGGGCACGGTATCGATGCGCATGCCTTTGAGGCGGGGCGCACATTGGTTTTGGGCGGCGTTGAATTTGAAGGGCATGACGGACTTGCGGGGCATTCAGATGCCGATGTATGCGTTCATGCATTGATGGATTCGCTGCTGTCGGCGGCGGGTATGGGAGATATCGGAAGAATCTTTCCGGACAGCGATGCGAAATATAAAGATGCAAGCAGCCTTGTCCTGCTCGGCGATGTGTGCAGCAGGCTGGCGAAACGCGGATATATCCTCATAAATGCGGACATCGTAATAGTGTGCGAAAGTCCTGTGATCGCTCCGCATATCGGTCGTATGCGGGCGAAGATGACCGAACACATGAAAGATATATGCAAGGGTGATGTGAATTTGTCGATAAAAGGCACGACCATGGAAAAAATGGGCTTTACCGGCAGGCAGGAGGGGATACTTGCGACGGCTACATGTCTGCTTTTGAATACAAATAAACCCATATGTGAAGAAAATGTAAAATAAAGAGCGGATATGGGGCGGATATAGAAAAGAATAAATATACAACTGAAGCGAATAATATAAAGAGGCGAATAATATAAAAGAGCGGAAGATTGACGAAACATAAGAAAATATAAAGATATAAGAGGAGAATATTCATGAGATTATCTAAAATGCATTTGAAAACCTTGCGTGAGGTGCCGAGCGAAGCGGAGATTCCGAGTCATATTTACTTGTTGAGAACGGGCATGATAAGGAAGCTCGTTTCCGGTGTTTACGGATTTATGCCGCTCGGCTACAGATCGGTCAGGAAAATTGAGAATATCATCCGCAGGGAAATGGATAACAGCGGAGCGCAGGAAATCCACATGTCGGCGATTCAGCCCTCGGAACTTTGGGAAGAGTCGGGCAGATGGTTTGCATACGGTCCTGAACTGTGGCGTCTTAAAGATAGGAACGGGCGCGATTTTTGCCTCGGTCCCACGCATGAAGAAATTTTTACCGATATAGCCAGGAGCGATGTCACATCACACAGGCAATTGCCGTTCAATCTGTACCAGATTCAGACAAAATACAGAGATGAAGCTCGTCCGCGCTTCGGTCTTATGCGCAGCAGGGAATTCATAATGAAAGATGCTTACTCCTTTGACAAGGATTATCAGGGGCTGGACAAGAGCTATGATGATATGTATGCGGCGTATGAGAAGATTTTTACCGCATGCGGGCTGAAATTCAGACCGGTAGAGGCGGATACGGGCGCTATAGGCGGAAGCAATTCACACGAGTTTATAGCATTGTCGGATGTGGGCGAAAGCGAAATTGTGTACTGCGAGAATTGTTCAATGGCGGCAACGAAAGAGCGCGCGGAATTTTGCGATGACAAGTCTTTCGGCGGTACTGTGCTCATGGAACGGGAAAAAGTCGCCACGCCGAATTGTAAGACTATTGCGGATGTGGCAAAATATTTGGGCATAGCAGAATCTGAAACGCTGAAAGCATTGCTGTTCATCAAGTATAGCGAAAAGGGGGAGAAAGACGGTTTTGTATGCGCATTTCTGCGCGGTGATCGCGAGCTGAATATGACAAAGCTTATAAATGCGCTCGGAATACCGGAACATGCCATTGAGTTTGCTGATGAGCGGGAAGTTGCGGCGGTCACCGGCTGTGTGCCGGGCTTCACCGGACCGATAGGTTTGAAAAATTGTATGATCGTGCTGGACAGTGAAATTCCGAATATGGTTAATCTTTGCGCCGGTGCAAATGAGGCGGATTATCATATGAAGAATGTCAATTACGGGCGCGACTATAAAGCGGATATCGTGGTCGATTTGAAAATGCTGTGCGAGGGAGATCCTTGCCCTATGTGCGGAAGCTCTGTTCAAGAAACGCGCGGTATTGAAGTTGGGCAGGTATTTAAGTTGGGTACAAAATACAGCGAAGCGATGGGCGCTGTTTACAAGGATGATAACCAAAACGACAATTTAATTGTCATGGGTTGCTACGGAGTCGGCGTTACAAGAACTCTCGCAGCCGTTGTCGAGCAGCATCATGATGAAAATGGAATCATCTGGCCGTTTTCGATTGCACCGTATCATGTGATTATCACACTCGTGAAGCCCGATGATGCACAGCAGGCAGGACTTGCGGAAGAGTTGTATGATAAATTGACCGCTGCGGGGGTCGAGGTACTTTTAGATGACAGAGATGAACGCCCGGGTGTAAAGTTCAAGGATGCCGATTTGATTGGGATTCCTTTGAGGATAACCGTGGGGCGGGGAGCCACCGACGGACTTGTTGAATACAAGCTCAGGCGCGATGCCGAAAAAGAAGAAATTCCGGTGGAAGATGCACTGAAGCGCGCCATTGAGATCGTCGGCAAAGAGTCACTCGGGATCAGAGCATAAGAGCTTGATACACAATAGCAAAAGCGATTTGTAGCGGAGTTTTTCTCAAATATGCAGCATAGAGCTTGACAATTGAGAATCATAATGCGGATTTGAGTAAAATTACCCCTTTTTATAATGCGGAATTGTAGTTTGATGGTAAGGAGAATGTGTTAAATGAAAAAATTTATTATTAAGATGGAGGACGGCGGCACGATGACAGGGGAGCTTTACCCTGAAGTTGCTCCGATCACGGTTGAAAATTTTGAAAAATTGGCAAATGACGGCTTCTACAACGGCTTGGTTTTCCACAGAGTGATACCGTCATTTATGATACAGGGCGGTTGCCCGCAGGGTACGGGAACGGGAGGTCCGGGGCATAATATAAAGGGCGAGTTCTCCTCAAACGGATTCAAGAATGACCTCAAGCACACCCGCGGTGTCATCTCGATGGCTCGCAGCATGATGCCCGATTCAGCAGGGTCACAGTTTTTTATAATGGTTGATGATTCCCCGCATTTAGATGGGGAATACGCGGCGTTCGGGAAAGTGCTCGAGGGCATGGATGTCGCCGATAGGATCGTATCTGCGAAATGCGGTTTCGGGGATAAGCCTTTAGAGCCGCAGCGAATGAAAAGCGTGCAGGTTTTTGACGAGTAATCACATTTATACACAATAGCAAAGGCGATTTGTCAGAATATTTTGTATTTGCCAAGAGGGCCGTAAAACTAACAAGTTTCGGCTCTTTTTGTATGTGTAGGGATTGTGAAGATTGGTGGATTGGGTTGAATGAGGCAAACATTTGTAATAATATTTTAATATAGCAAACGAGATATGACGACGGAAATTATGAAAGGTATTTGAGTTTTATGAGTATTTTGAGTCGTAAATCAGTCGCAGTTGTAACAATTTCAGTTTTAGCATTTATGTTTATGTTTGTAACCCCGGTGGGGAATGATATTGCGGAATCCGAGGCGGAGATTGTCGAAGAAACTGCGGTAGCGCAAGTGCCCGCTCCGGAAGCGGTAACGGCGCAAGTACAGTCGGCATCCGAGGTCTTCTCGGCACCGGTGAGCAGAGTTCAGGTTTCATCACCGTTCGGTGCAAAGAGAAGCAGAGGGAGAACGCACACCGGAGCGGATCTCAGGAATCCTCGCGGAACACCGATTATGGCATCAAAATCCGGCACGGTAATCTTTGCGGGTTGGCATCCGACTTACGGCAATATAGTTAAAATTGCACATGGCAACGGTCAGCAAACATATTATGCTCATCTTGATACCATCGGTGTCGCTTCGGGGCAGCAGGTGAAGCAGGGGCAGACTATAGCGACAACGGGAAGAACGGGTAATGCGACCGGATATATATGTCACTTTGAGGTAAGGCTTTGGGGGAAACCCGTAAATCCTATGGGTATGATAGGCAAGGCAAGCTGATAAAATTTAATAAATTGATTGATCATTCAAAGTCTCGCAGTCGCGGGACTTTTTTATGGGGTATCCAA
>CAUUCX010000013.1:0-12695 GCA_963543615.1 uncultured Eubacteriales bacterium
AGCAAATTCTCCATATACTGCACTCTGCTACGGGCAATTTCAAGGCGCTCAAGGGGAAGATCGGCTCCAAGTCCGAGATTCTCAAGAACGCGTCGTTCCTTAATCAAATTCAGCTTGATATAGTCACGCATTAAGGGATCGACATTTTCCGCAAAACTCGGGGGGAAATCGCATTCTATCCCTCCGCTCTTCATACGCTGCCCCATGTATGTCACTCCCGCAAATTCATCCGTGCTCCTCGGGGGGATCACCGTCATTATCTCGCAATAGTGAGTTCCCTCCCGCATGATTCGAATATCTTCTGTGCGAAAACCGTTTGCGGCAAGCCATGTTCTGAGTTTACCTGTTCCCTTGCGCGGTTGCAGAATAAAGCGTGAGAAGCTGATCGTCTTTGCGGGGTCGATTCCTAAAATCTGAGCAATCAGGACTCCGCCCATTCCCGCAATCACCACAATATCGACTTCTCCCTTTTCAAGCACCTCTATACCGCTGCCGCAGCGCAGACTCAAGTTTCCTCTCTTCAATGCATCTGTCGAATATTCTCGCGTTTTGGCAATCGCCGCTTCGCTTATATCCGTAGCTATCGCGCGTTCACAAATCCCCTCATTAAGCAAAAAAATTGGTAAAAATCCATGATCGGTTCCTATGTCCGCCATGGATTCCCCCCTGTTTACACTATCCGCAATTATCTTCAAACGCTCTTTCATCAATTTTCCGTTATGCGATTCGATTAATATTCCAAATAATCCTTGAGTCTTTTGCTTCTCGTAGGCTGACGGAGCTTCCTTAAGGCTTTTGCCTCGATCTGCCTGATTCTTTCGCGAGTAACATTGAATTCCTGTCCTACTTCCTCAAGAGTGCGCGTTTTTCCGTCTTCGAGTCCGAAACGCCTTTTCAGAACCAGCTGTTCCCGCTCGGAAAGCGTGCCGAGCACCTCTACCAGCTGTTCTTTGAGCATCGAATATGCCGCCGCATCCGCAGGAGCCGGAACATCTTCATCCGGAATGAAGTCGCCGAGATGGCTGTCTTCTTCCTCACCTATGGGCGTTTCGAGTGAAACGGGTTCCTGCGCGATTTTCATTATCTCACGCACCTTTTCAACCGGAATATCCATCTCTGCCGCTATTTCCTCCGGCGACGGCTCTCTGCCATGTTCCTGAAGAAGCTGTCTCGACACCCTTATCAATTTATTTATGGTTTCAACCATGTGAACGGGGATCCTTATCGTTCTCGCCTGATCCGCGATGGAACGAGTTATCGCCTGTCTGATCCACCATGTGGCATATGTGGAAAATTTATAATTCTTGCGCCAATCGAATTTATCGACCGCTTTTATAAGTCCTAAATTCCCCTCCTGAATCAGATCGAGGAACAACATACCTCTGCCCACATATCTCTTTGCGATGCTTACAACAAGCCTGAGATTCGCTTCACACAATTGTCTCTTTGCTTCTTCATCACCGGATTCAATCAGCCTCGCAAGTTCTTTTTCCTGTTCCGCATCGAGCAACGGAACGGTACCTATCTCCTTCAGATACATCCTCACGGGATCATCTACGGCTATTCCTTTCGGTATGGTCGCACTGCTGATAGCATCATCGGAATTGGCATTTTCATCTTTTTCATCTTTTTCATCGATCACATCATCGGTACCGCCGTTGGAAGCGCCGTCTTCCATCGAGATAATCTCACTATCATCGGGTTCGGCATCGGGATCATCCGACTCGGCATACTGTAAAACGGCGATTTCGTTCTTCGTGAAAGTTTGAAAGACATCATCGATTTCATCCTTATCCAAATCCAAATCGCTCAAATAGTCAAAGATCTCATAATATGTAACCGTTTTTTTCTTTTTCGCATTTTTCACCAGTTCATTTATGAGTTCCTCTTTTTTGACCTTGTTAATTTCCTTTGACATGGTTTATGTCCACCTCCATAGATTTTTTATCCTTCTGCAATTTAACAAGCTGCTGCATCATTTCTCTAATGAGCTCATCATCTTTAGCTTCAAGCTCCGAATCCGCCATTGAAAGCTTTGCAATTAAAATGCTTTCCTGCTTTTCAAGCTGCATGAACGCTATCCTTTTCATGCAATCTTCAAAGACATCTTCTTCCGAAACCGAAAAATGAACATTCTCAAGAACATCGGAATACAAATCCCAACTTTCCGCACCGAGCACGGATTTCAACTTTTCCGAATCCGTTACGACTCCATCCTCATATACCGACAATATGCCCTCTATCACATCTCTCATTCGTATGGAGAACAAATCCTTATATTTGGCAATTTCCGGCACATAACGGGATTGGAGTATCGCCAGTTTCAATAAATAGCGTTCAAGCCGCGTAACCTCTTTGATATCATCGCTATCGGAAATAATCGCTTCAACCGACACTTCCTTTTCATTCAGCTCGGATTTCAGCGCTGACGGTGAAACCCCGGTATCTTGAGATAATTTCTGCAAATATATATCCGTTTCAACGGAGGAAATCCCCCGCAAAATATCCAATGCCTCTTTTATGTATTTCAGCTTATCCTCGTTTTTCCCCAAATCGCAGCCTGATTTCGCCTGTTCCAACATGTATTCCGTGGCGGGGAGCGATTCCTTTACGCGCGCTTCAAATTCTTCGCGCCCGTATTTTTTTATGTATTCATCGGGGTCTTTCCCCTCCGGCAATTTCATTATCTTGATATTCAGATCCTGCTTTTTCAAAATTTCAATCCCGCGCATGGTAGCCGCCCGTCCCGCGGAATCCATATCATATGCGAACACGATATTGCGCGTGTAACGCCGCAGAAGCTTCGCCTGATTTTCTGTAAGAGCGGTCCCGAGTGTTGCCACGGCATAATCAATGCCCCGCTGATGAAGAGAAATCACATCCATATATCCCTCCACCAATACTACAGTATCTCGTTTGCTGATACCCTGTTTTGCCACATTCAAACCATATAAATTGTTTTTTTTGCTGAATATCAATGATTCGGGCGAATTCAAGTATTTGGGAATCCCGTCTTTGTTCAATGTTCTGCCGCCGAAACCGATAACCTTGCCCGAGGTATTTATGATGGGGAAGATTATCCTATTGCGGAATTTATCATAGCAACGCCCCTTGGAATTGTCTATTAAACCCAATTTCAGCATGTTTTCCTTGAGTTCTTCCATTGCCGCATCACCGCCCGGCGGCAGGAATTTTTTGCAAAGACCGTCCCAGCTTTCATCGGCATATCCGAGCCCGAAATGCTTAATCATCTCGCGATTGATGCCGCGACTCTCAAGATAGCGATATCCCTCATTTCTGCCGTCTCTTATGGCATCGAAAAAAAAATGTGCCGCTCTTTTATTTATATCATACAGTTCCGATTTTTTACCTGAATTTCCATAGGTGGTCGGCAAATCAATACTGTATTCCTTTGCCAATTTTTCAACGGCCTGAATGAAATCCAAATTATAATACTTCATAACAAAGCTGAGAACATCGCCCGATGCTCCACAGCCGAAGCAAGTGAATATCTGCTTTCCCTCCGACACGACAAAAGACGGTGTTTTTTCACCGTGAAACGGACAAAGCCCCTTGAAATTGCTGCCCGCCTTTTTAAGCGCAACAACCTGCCCGATCACATCGACTATATCGCACCTGCTTTTTATTTCCTCTATGACATTGTTCATTGAATACTCGGACATAAAAAGACTCCGCTTCTCTAATGCTCAAGCGCATTCTAAAGTCTGCAAATATCGGCGTAACATCGCTCGGCATATCTATCCGTCATGCCCGCCACGATATCCTTGACTACCGTTTCTTTCCCGTAAAGTTCAATCAAATCGCGATTACTCTCATATAGCTCCGATATATCTTCAAGATTGTCGATGTAATAAAAATATATAGTCTTTATTATATCATCAACTTCCGGAATTTCGCTTGCCTTAACTCCATCGCTGTTATATATATTCTGAAACATGAATTTTCTGAGCATATTCATGTACTCGCCGCACTCCTCACCCTGCTTTATATTTGCGCCCTCGCTATGTGCGACCAAATCCTCGACAAGAGTATTTATCCGTTTCCCGTGGGCATCACCTAAAACAGCTATCGCCTCACGCGGTAAATCCTCAAGGCGAAGCAAACCGCTTATGATTGCATCATCTATATCGTGATTTACATAGGCGATCCTATCGCAAATCTGAACGATTTTTCCCTCGGGAGTTGACGGCTCACCGCTGCCCCTGTGATTTCTTATCCCGTCTATAACTTCAAGTGTCAAATTCAGTCCTCTACCGTCTTTGCCCTTATCGCCCTCAAGCACTTCAACAACGCGAACGCTCTGCTCATTATGCCTGAATCCGCCGGGGTATATCTCATTCAGAATCTTTTCGCCCGAATGCCCGAAAGGGGTATGCCCCAAATCGTGTCCGAGCGCTATGGCTTCCGCAAGATCGCTGTTCATTCCGAGGATATTCGCAACGGTTCTTGAAATCTGTGCCACCTCAACAGTATGCGTTAAGCGCGTCCTGTAATGATCCCTTTCTTGCGAGATAAAAACCTGCGTTTTATGCATGAGGCGCCGGAAAGCCTTTGAATGGATAATCCTATCACGATCGCGCTGAAATTCGGTTCTGCGTATACAGCTTTCTTCAGGATATTGCCTCCCGCGACTCTGTGCGGATTTTGTCGCAAATTCCGATAGGAATTCAAATTCCCGTTTTTCCACATCTTCTCTGAATAGAATCATCTGCACCCCTGCCAAAATTAAAAGAAAAATCTCAAAACAAATTCATACATTGCTCCAAGCAACATCGCCGCCGGCAAGGTCAAAAACCATGCCCCGACTATGTCTTTACCGACACCCCAATTCACGGCGGAAGCCCTGCGCGCAAAACCGGTACCCATGATAGATGTGGTGATAACCTGCGTTGTACTGACAGGAGCACCCACAAGAGATGCCAGCTCTATCACTATCGCCGATGCCGTCTGTGACACGAAACCGTTTGATGGCTCAAGCCGCGTAACGCCTCTGCCCATGGTGCGCATTATGCGCCAGCCGCCAACGGAAGTACCCAATGCCATCATAAATGCACATGCCAACTTCACCCAGAGAGGAACGCCCTCCGCCGGATTGGCAAACCCCGCGCCGACCAGCGCCATGGTGATGATCCCCATTGTTTTTTGCGCATCATTATTACCATGTGAGTATGCAACGAAAGCCGCGGATATGATCTGCAATCGCTGAAAGACCCTGCTGACCTTTCCGAAACTGTAATTCGCACAAATCTGAAACACGATATTCATTAAAAAATATCCGACCACAAATCCGATAAGCGGCGATGTGAACAGCGGGATTATCACCTTTTTCAGCACACCCGACCAGATTATATTTTCAAGTGACATGGTATAAATAAGCGTTGCTCCGACCAGACTCCCTATAAGAGCATGCGATGAACTGCTCGGAATTCCAATCCACCATGTTATCAAATTCCACGTTATGGCGCCAAGCAGTGCCGCCATAATTACATATAGTTCAAGTTCCGTATTTACAAGCCCGCGGGAAATCGTAAGGGCAACCTTTTCACTGACGAGCGCACCGATGAAATTCATCACTGCCGCCAATGCAATAGCCTGACGAGGCTTCAGCGCATGAGTGTAAACCGAAGTCGCTATCGCGTTCGCCGTGTCATGAAAACCGTTTATAAACTCGAACAGCAGAGCGAAAGCGATTACACAGACCAGAATCAGACTAAGCATATTTCATTACTACTCCTTCGACAATATTGGCAACATCTTCGCAAGCATCAAGACTCGCTTCAAGCTGCTCAAACAGATGCTTCCACTTTATCAATTCAACGGGATCCTTTTCCTCCCTGAACAATGTTTTAAGCGCCTGCCTGTACACGATGTCGCCCTCATTCTCGATTCTGTTGACCTCAATAACCTGATCGATTACAATCTTATCCGACTTGAGTTTATGGAAGTTTTCAAACAATACATCAAGCTCTCTTATTCCGTCTATTATCAATTTTGTAAGTTCTATCGCATCGGGCTTCATAGCGGTAACGCCGAACACGACAAAACGATTGGAGACCTCTTCGAGGCAATCCACTATCTCATCCATTTCCTTTGCTATCTTATATATGTCTTCCCTGTCGAACGGCGTAATAAAAGAGCCGTTCAACTCCCTGAGAATTTTGTGCGTTTGTATATCGCATTCGGTTTCAAGCTCTTTCATGCGAGCCACCTTTGCTTCGACATCTTCGTAATCGCAAATCAAATCGTAAAATGCAGCTCCCGCGCCGACAATTTTCTCCGAAAGCTCTTTGAAAAGCTCAAAAAACGCCAACTCCTTGCTTTTTCTTCCCATTTTCAACTCCTTAAATCGAATTCGCTTCTCAATAAAATACTATACAATCAGACTCCGGTATGTCCGAAGCCGCCGCTGCCACGTTCACTGCCGGCAAGCTCTCCCTCGCCGATATCCTCAAGGGTAACGCGCTCGTATTTTGAAATAACAAGCTGCGCAATTCTGTCGCCGTCGGATATCAAAAACTCCTGTTTGCCCCAATTTATAAGCGGGATTTTTATTTCTCCGCGATAATCGCTGTCCACAGTGCCTATGCCGTTTACGAGGCCGATCCCATGCTTTACGGCAAGACCGCTGCGCGCCCTGATCTGCGCCTCATATCCGGGCGGGATCTCCAAAAACAATCCCGTCGGCACCAATGCCCGTTCTCCCGGCGCTATCGCAAGCGGATATTCCAAATTTGCAGTCAAATCCATACCTGCCGAGCCGGCAGTCTGATACTCCGGCAAACGCCCTGAAGCGCTCTTAATTCTTATATTCATCGGAACAATTCCTCCACAATTCTATACCCCGATTCAAAATCATGCAATTACATCTGCAAAATTCAAGTTTGCATTTTCGCTCACCACGCCAACCGCGGAATATAGAGCGGGATCGCATATCAAATCTATTGCGCGCTCAAGATCTTCGTTTGTAATCGCATCTATTGAATCGAAAAACTCCTGTTCTGTAGGCACGAATCCTCTTAAAAGTTGACTTCTTCCGATATAGAACATTCTGCCCGTCGGACTCTCGCTATTAAACGAGTAGGCGCTTTTAAGCTGCATCTTGGCGGAATTAATCTCATCGGTATCGATCCCGCAAGACTTGATCTTCTTCAGCTCATCGAATATTCCCTGCAATGCCCTTTCGGTCTTCTCATTTGAAACGCCCGCATATATGCCAAACATTCCCGTGCGCCTATACGCGCTGACCGAACTGTATACCGAATATGCCAGTCCTTTTTCTTCGCGTATCCTCTGAAACAAGCGTGAACTCATAGAACCCCCGAATAAATTGGTGACCACGCGAAGCGGAAGCTGCAATTCATTATCTATTTCAGGCGTTCGTATCCCCAAAAATAGATGAGCCTGTTCGATATCCTTTCTTTTAATCAGATGTGCAACATTCCCGGGCTGCACTTCTTCAAGACCGGTAAGCCCCTTTTTTTTAGCCGCAAATTTTTCGAACTTGCCGTTAAAAAAGTTCATAACACGCTTTTCATCGACATTCCCGACCACCGATATAAGCATTGAATCCTTGGCATATTGATTTTCAAGATACTTCAAAATTGAGTCGCGAGTGATTGAATTCACGCTGTCGCGCGTTCCGATAACGGGGCTTTCAAAGCCCGTTCCTCTGAACACCTCACATAAAAGCAAATCATGTCCTATGTCTTCGGGCACATCTTCAATCATGCTGATTTCTTCGTTGATTACTTTCTTTTCTCTTTCAAGCTCATCTTCATCGAATTTGGAATCGGTAATCATATCGCTCAAAACATCGCAAACATCTTCAAATTTATCAACTATGCTTTTAACATGATAGCAGGTCATTTCCTTACCCGTAAAAGCATTCATCGAACCGCCGATTTTATCCACATCGCCCGCGATTTCCTTGGGCGTTCGCCTGCTTGTTCCCTTAAACATCATGTGCTCAATCGCATGAGAAATTCCTGAAATCGAGTCATCTTCATTGATAGATCCCGTTGCGGTAAAAAAAGCCGTGCCCACGGAGCGAACATGCGGCATTTCCTCAAGCAATATATTCAAACCGCAATCCGTTTTTAGTTTTTTTATCATATTCTCTAAACCCCTCTTGTTTTTATAATTCTATGAAATCGCCATATTAAGCATATAAATCACCTTTGCAGCCTGCGCTCTTGTTGCAAAACCGGCAGGTTGAAAGCGCCCGTCGGGCATACCGTTTATTATGCCGCCGCCTACCGCAGTGACAACTTCCGCAGCCGCCCATGAGCTGATTGCGCCGGAATCCGTAAACTTTTTCGCCTCTCCCGACTGCGGAATCATCTTTTTCTTATATGTCGCATAATTGCATATCATCACAGTCATCTGCTCGCGCGTGATCTTCTGCTGCGGAGCAAAGCTGTCGGGAGTAACGCCTTTAACAACCCCGCTCGCAAAACCCCAATTCACGCTTGAATTGTACCAATCCGCAGCCGACACATCTCTGAAACCTGCGGATGCCGCACTTGAGATATCATCTCCGGAAAGCTTGGCGAGCAATGTCACAAATTGCGCTCTCGTAAGCGAAGCCTCGGGCATGAACATATTTCCGCCCATTCCGTTTATTATACCCTTCTTCGACAAATCCGCGATATACTGATCCGCCCAATGTCCTCCCGTATCCGCAAAGCTGCCCGCCTCCGCCGCTGCGCTGATGTTTGCGGGTATTTCAATGCTGTTTGAACCGTAACTTGCCCGGATTTTACCGCTTTGAGCACCGTTTGCCGCAGAATTCGCCGTGAACACTCCGTTTCCGTCTATCTTTCCTATATTCTCATCACAGCTCCAATTGAACAGGGCATCGTTCGACTGCACTACCGCCCTGCCGCTGCTCGTAGTCAAATTGATGTCGATGGAAGCGCCCGGCGCCAAATTAACGCTTGATACGGACGGCTTGATCGTAAAACTCTCCAATACGGTGACTGTGGTCTGCCCCTGTGCATCGCCCGATGTGGCGGTAATCGTATATGTTCCCGGCTGCTTTCCCGCAGTAAAAAGACCGGCGTTCGTGACCTGCCCGCCGCCGTCACTAACCGAATACGAAGCCTCCCCCGGGGGCGCCGTTTTTTCATACAAATTGTTTGTGCCGTAGAGTGAAAGCTGCGCCGATGCGCCCGGCATCAAATACGTATTGGCGGGATAAAGCTGAAGTTTTTCCGTGTTTGAAGCACCGCTGCCCGCATACACGAGCAAAATCACATTTGCAACCCGACGTTCATTTTTCTCGGATGGTGAATTCCTGCGTGAAGCAACGGCATCTTTGCCCGCCATCCGCGCATAAAGCGTTGTCGAGCCGCCGCCGTCCAGATTATATGCATCAACACACCCGATTGACAGCATGTAATTCGCCAAATCCGGAAGATTCAAACCGGCTGAACTGCTTTGCCTGCCGTCCACCGCAAGAAGAACTATCGAACCGTCCGCTTTTACTCCAAGTGCGGTTCTGGGATTTACGGATGTACCCGTGGTGGCAACTGCGCCGTTTTCTATTATCGAATAGTAGAGCCCCACACATTCTTTCACCCCCGCTAACTGACCGTTGCTATCGCTCACGTTTACAGTAAGCGGTTTACCGACTACAAGCTGTGCCAAGCGCGCGGATGAGGGCGAACCTGCCGAAGTGGAAAGGACAAGCTGTCCTTTCCCTATGGGCGTGTTTTTCGCGGCGGGATTAACCGAAACAATTGTTCCCGTAACCTGATTCCCCACTTTCAACTGTGCGTCTCCGCAATCGACAACCACCTCAACGCTCGTATCTTTCGTTCGCGTGGATGAGCCGTAATGTTCATTGAATATGTGAAGCGCCTTTGCCGCACCGTGGGGCACATTGAAATACGCGGCTTTTTCAGCATACGGTTCTTCAGTGTATTGCGCTCCCTGCGGAGTACCCGAAGGGGGAGCGGTTCCACCTTCCGTCGACGGCGGAACTTGCGGCTGCGGCTCGCTCTCTTTCATATACCCGATCGTTGACTGCACATCGAAATGAAGCGTTGAAAGTGCCATCTTGAAGTCGCCCGTATCGTTAAATGTCAAAACTCGCGCAGGATCGTAGCCCGATGTTACGATATTATAGTCGTGAATTACGGTTCCTTTCGGGGTTCCGCTACTCGTATCGTAGATATCCGCATTGATTCCCGCTAAAACCTTATATCCCACGCTTTCCGCATATTTCACCATCTGCCCCACTGTGGCAAGGCTTCTGACGGTACCGTTAAAAACGATGGGCTTGACCGCACCGTTTTTCAGATTTGCCGTGACAAAATATGCAGTTTCATTGCTTCCCGACGGATGCACTCCCATGTGCATATTGTAGGTCACGCCGTCAAAGATCCGCTTTTCCGCTTTTACATCCAATCTGCCGAAACCGCCGATTTGTTCCGCTTTCACCTCTTCGATTTGAAATATGCCGAAGATGAGCGCAAATGCCATAGCCATGGCAAATATCTTCTTTACAAAATTTGCTGATTTTTTTCCGTTCTTATGAATATAGCCTTTCATCAATACCCCCTTTAATTCTTCACCCCTGAAATTACAAATTATTCATCGGAATCATGATATTCCTTGTAATACTTTTCATAGTATTCCTTTGTGTTGCCGTAATTTTCCATCGGTTTGTCGTCTTTAGCCCCTTCGCCGAAGCGTTCGTCTACAAATGCCTTGATCTCACGGCGATAAAAAATCAAAAACAATATTCCGGTGAATGCTGCAAGCACTATATTGCTTACCATGCTTCCGAAGCGCGCCGCAATCAGCTCGGTCGAAATTATTATCATGAGAAACAGGAGTATGACAACGACAACAAGACCGATTCCCGCCTTTTTAGCGCCGCTCCCCGCATACTCATCTTCGTCATCTGCGAAATGTTCAAAGTTTTCGCCGCGCTCCCACTCGCTGTCAAAACCGTCTCCGCCATTCGCATCGAGCATTTCAAGCTCTTCCCGTCTTTCGTTTCTTTTCATTTCCCCTGGCATCGCTTATTCCCCGTTTCCGCAGTACTCCAATGTATCCAAATCCACCGCTTCAAGTTCAATTTCGTTAAGGCTGTCTCGCATTCCCTCAATTTCAAATATATTTCTTACCATGTATACGAAATTGTCCGATAAATCGCTCGCATAAAACTTATCGGTTTTGCGCGATGAATCCGCCATGATATCGTTGGCTTCAAGCATCTCGGATATGCTTGGCATGATTATTTCCGCAGGATCGATAATTTTAAGGTGCGGATACTCTTTTTTTATCTGATCGGCGATAAGCGGATAATGCGTACAGCCCAGAATCAATGTGGAGATTTTATCCTCATACACAAGCGGATCGAGATAAAGCTTTATCACCTCACGCATGATGGGGCTATTTATTATCCCTTCCTCAATGAACGGAACAAACATGGGACAAGCCTTTGAAAATATCTCAAGTTCAGGATTCACCGCATACATGAGATTCTCATACATATTGCTCGCGACAGTAGCCTGCGTTCCGATAATCCCGATGCGCTCACCCGCGCTCGATTGAGCGGCAATTCTCTGCGCCGCCGGCTCTGTTATACCTATGATCGGGATTTCCGGATATTTCATTTGCAAATATTCCATCGCGGTTGAGCTGATCGTATTGCATGCGATAACAAGCATCTTTACATTTTTATGCCGAACCAGAAATTCCGCGATCTGCAATGAAAATGATTGTATATTATCTATGGATTTTGAACCGTAAGGTGTTCGAGCGGTATCTCCGAAGTAGGTGATTCCCTCATTCGGAAGATTTTTTAACATATGTATTATGCAGGTAAGACCGCCGAGTCCCGAATCAAAAAATCCTACATTGCGATTATCCATTTGCGCTACCCCTCCAGTGTTTTATTCTATCATCATTTCGGCAAAAAACAAAGAGCAATCAGGCGGACTTTCTGAAAAATTGAGCATGGAATTTTAGGATTTCGGGGCGGAGGCTTTGATTTTTTTTCAAAAAAAATGTAGACTGTAGTGGATTCGAAAACGAGGGATGTTTTACCATGAAGATGAGGCGGCGTGACCGCCGGCGTTAATATATACAAATATATGGGAGGTATCATGGATTTGAAAAATGAGGCGATACGGGAACGCAGCGAAATCCCGCAGAAATTCAAATGGAATTTGGAAGCGATGTATGAAAGTGACGAGGCATGGGAGGCGGATTTTGCGCGGCTCCCATCCTTGGTGGAGGAACTCCGAACTTATAAGGGCAGATTGACCGCGAATGCGGGTAATCTGCTTTCCGCGCTAAGGCTTCAGGATCAGCTCGGCATTCTCGCGGACAATTTATTCGTGTACGCGAGAATGCGGCGCGATGAAGACAATCGCAAGCCGGAGTATCAGGCGATGACGGATCGGTGCATGGGCTTGCTGTCGGAGGTGGCGGCTGAATTGTCTTTCATCGCGCCCGAGCTCACGGAGATGTCGGAGGAGAGGCTGGCTGCGTATATCCGTGAGCTCGGCGAGCTGGCACAGTACGAATTCGCAATCAAAGACTCACTCCGCAGAAAAGCGCATGTCCTAAACGAATCCGAAGAACGTATTATGGGGCTGATGTCGGCGATCACCCCGGCAAGTGACGACACCTTTACCATGTTCAACAATGCGGATATA
>CAUUCX010000014.1:0-12559 GCA_963543615.1 uncultured Eubacteriales bacterium
GCGATATTTGCTCTCACTCCGGTGGACATAATCACAAGTTGGGCATCAATCAAAGTACCGTCTTTGAGCAGCACGCCGGAAACACTGCCGTCACCCGCGATTTTATCTATTTCAATCCCTGTGAGGCATTTTACACCGTGAGCTTCCACAGATTCTTTCAGAATCCCGGATGCTTCCTCATCAAGCTGTCTGCCCATGAGTGCGGGAGCCGGTTCTAAAATCACGGTATTTTTTCCTGCAAGCTGCAATTCCCACGCAGCTTCAAGTCCGAGAACTCCGCCACCTATTATTACGACACTCTCCACCGACTCGATCATATCGCGGATTTGCTGCATATCAGTCATTTTTCTTATAGCAAAAACTCCTCTTTGTTCATGCCCTGCAATTGGCGGAATGAAAGCGCTCGCACCAATTGCCAAAATCAATTTGTCATATTTGATATTGCTGCCGTTTTCAGTTTTTACATATTTTGCATTGACATTGATTTGAATAACTTTCTCTCCGCGCATGAGCTTTATATTATTCGCGGTATACCAATCCTCTTTCTTTATGGTCATATCAATGCCTTGCCGGCCAAAGAGATTTTTGGTGAGTAGGGGTCTGTTATACGGGAGAAAATTCTCCTCGGATATGATGGTGATATCACATACATTGTTGCGTTTTCTTGCACTTGCGGCAGCTGATAATGCAGCGATACCGCCACCGACTATCACAATTTTTGCCGGTTCATTTGAGGTGAATACAGCACTCTCTTCATCTAAAGCCTCAAAATTTTCGGGGCCCACGGCGCAAACAGGGCATTTGTCCGGGGGTGCAATCCCCTCTACTATTGTGCCGCAAACATTGCATCTCCATCTCTTTATCGAATCAGACATATATTGCACTCCTTCCTTACAGTGTGATTTACTGTAATTGCATTAAAAAATCCTCATTAGGAAATACATCTATCTTGCGAGTTTCGTCATCAATATCGCCGAGATATAAAAGGGGTAAGTATTTATCAATTTTTTTTCGAACAGGTTCTACCGAAGAAATTATTATGCCCGTAGCGACAACATTCATATCCGCCTCGTTTAATATATCGGCGATTCCGCGAACTGAACCTCCGCCACGCATGAAATCATCGACCACCACCACATTTGCTCCCGGAACAACTGATCTTTTCACAAGCGACATCTTCTGCACGCGTTCGGAAGCCCCTGTAAGATAGTTGATGCTCATGGTTGATCCTTCCGATAATTTGCTCTCGCGACGAATGAGTGTTAGCGGGATATTTAGCATATCCGCAAGCAAAAATGCGACCGGGATGCCCTTTGTTTCAATAGTTGCAATACAGTCAGGCATCAGTTTTGCGAATCTGCCGGCAAAAAATGCCGCAACCTCTTTCATGAGGCGTGGGTCGAACATTATATCCGAAGTGTAGAGAAAACCGCCGCCCAGCACGCGTGACGGGTCTTTCAGCTTTTTGCACAGCTCGACCTGCAACGCTACGCAGCGTTCTTTGCTTATATCGGGTCTGTACAAAACACCGCCGCCCGCACCCAATATCGTTTCAATGGTGCCATGCCCTGAAGCTTCAATAATATGTTTTACTGCCAACAAATCCTCACTTATACTGGATTTTGCCGCATCCATGCGTTCACAGAAATACCCCAATGTAAAGAGTTTCCCCGGCTCATCCGATAGGGTCTTTAATATGAATCCCACACGCTCGTTTTTTTTCACCTTGCCCTCCAAACGATATCCTGCACAAAATGTAAGGCTTCACCGTTTAAAGCCCATGGGCTTCCGGTAGCCGTTTTTTAATTAACAAAGAATCAAATGACAATTGGCGGATTTTGATTACTACCTAAATAATAGTGATTTTCCGGGTCAAAGTCAAATTATTGTAAACACTCTACCGGAATGCGGAGGATTATTATTGCAAAAGTTTTTGTGAGTCTAAAATCCTTCATCTTCATTTTCCATGCGCCCATATTCCTTGAGCAGTCTTATGAATTCAGCAATGTGAGAAGCGATATGAGCATTTTTCTGATGTATTTCGTAGATGTAATAGCGCATATCGTCATCCATAACCCTTTTTGTAATCAAGTTGGGGTAGTATCTGTTGATTTCAAGATGTGTTACTCCGTAGGCGACGGCATCACTATTGCTGACAAAAGCATATATCTGACTCCTGTTATCTGAAATGATATTTTTGTGCGAGTTGCCGTATTTCAGATAGTTGAAACCGGTGTATTTATCGTAGGGGTCGGCATTGTCCGTACTTATCCTGACTTGAGGAAAGGAAATAATGTCTTTTATATTTATTTGTTTCTTTTTTTCAAGTGGATGTCCCTTCCGGAATGTGACGTGTGAATGCGATTTTGCAATCAGATCATAGGAGATGCCTTTTTTATCCAAATCATTGAGCCCATGTTGCAGATTCGGTTTCATGATATGCATGACCCCGACATCAGATCTGCCGCTTGCCACATCTTCCACCACGCGCGCACAATCAATCTCCCGCATACTGATAGTATAGGCATCGCCGGATTCGAAGTGAGTGGAATACAGTTGCATTATAACGCTGGAAATAAACGTATAGCGGCTGCTTGAGATTCGGAACACTTTGGGTTTGCTTCGTGCGCCGCATTCATCACATTGTAGCATTTCTATCATATGCACGAAATCAACGATTGAGTTGAGGAATGTATACCCCTCCGAGGTCGGAACAACTCCTCTGTTGGAACGTTCAAATATATCAAATCCCAAATCATTTTCCAGTTCTCTGATCGATTGGCTCAATGCGGGTTGTGATACAAACAACACGCCTGCGGCTTTATTAAATGATTTGCTCCGATATATTTCCAAGGCATATCTAAATTGCTGTAAATTCATAGTGATCCCCTCTCAAATATATAAAAATATCTGATAGTACATTGGTAAAATTATATCATGATGCAATTCGCCATCTGCGATTTTGCCCGGCCATTATCAAAAGAGCAAAATAATCGCGGCAAGGTATATAAGCTCACATAATAACGATATTTCAAGCCGTTTGTGGTAATCAGTATATCACAAAATGAAAGCATATGTGTTCAAGTTTTGTAATATTCTTCATTTGTTTCAATGTGATGTAGATCGCCCTCAAAAATACAGCGGTCATGAGAGCAAATAGCTATAAGTTTATCTTATTACGGTAATATAAAAAAGCAATTACTTGCTTCGACGAAAGTATGATATATTTTAATTAACATATCAAAGACGTTTTGTTTAATTCACTGATAAAGTTTGTTTTGTAGATTTCATTTTCAAAGTTAATAATTTTATATAGTATTTTTGCGGTTTTACAGTTTAATATTTTTTCTTATCTTGCGTGTTGTATGGAGGAATCGAAATGGATAACAGATTGCCCGTTGTACTTACATTTGATTTAGATGGTGAAACGCTTTGGAGATGCAGAGACCCTGAAAATGCAAATAAACCGGTTACGCTTTCTCAAGGGCGTTACGGTCCGGAAACCGGATTGCCGCGGATTCTCAAACTTCTCGACAAATACGGTATAAATGCCACCTTCTTTGTGCCGGGCTTTACGGCTGAGCAATATCCTGAAAAAATCAAGGAAATATACAATAAAGGTCATGAAATAGGGAATCACGGATGGTCACACACTTATCCGGCGGATTTGCCTGATTTTGAATCAGAATTTAAAGAAGATAAGGATTGCAGCGATTTGATAGAAAGGCTGACCGGAAAACGTCCGGTAGGGTACAGATCGCCCGCATGGGAATTCGGTAAAAATACCATTGATATCATGGAAAAAATGGGTTTCACTTATTCAAGTAATATGATGGATACTGAAGAAGTCCGTTACTTAAAAGCGGATGGACGTGAAACGGATATTGTTGAGCTGCCGATTCACTGGACACTTGATGATGCGGCATTTTGGCTGTATAGCATAGTGACCCCCGGTAAAGCGATGCAGCCACACCGAGCGGTTGAAGATTATTGGATTGAGGAATTTGATGCCTTACAAGAAGAATTTTCAGGAGAATGCGAAGAAAAGGGGTATTCCGGCAAATGCTTTATCTTAACCTGTCATCCGCAAATAATTGGAAGACCTGCAAAAATGAGAGTGCTTGACAGAGTTGTCTGTCATATCCTCAATTCAAATGCAGAGTTTATAACGGCTGAAAAATTATCGCAGCGCTTTAGAATGAAATTTCCTAAGCATTAGCGATATTTTTTGCCTGTTCTAATATTGTGTATTGCATTTTTGTTGAAAGCGAGGGAATTGATGGGAAAAAAATTATTGCTGGGTATTTCAAGCAGCCCCCGCAAGGGGGGAAATACGGATATCATCTTGGAACATGCTCTAAAGTGTGCCGAAGAATATCCGTATATCAGAACGGAAAGGATATATTTGAGAGATTATGTAATCAATCCATGCAATTCATGTGTTGCGTGTTGTACTGAAGCCGCGGCAAAAAACGAGGGGGAAAAGGCCTGTCTGTCGTTTAACGACGGTATGGATGAGATTTACCCGAAATTGCTGGAGTGTTCCGGCTTGATATTGGCTTCACCGGTGTACTTCGGCTCATACAACGCTCAAATGAAGATGTTTATGGATCGCACGGAAGGACTTTTGCGCTACGGATTCAGTAAATATCGGGATGCACTGTCAGGCACTGTAGGCGGTGCGCTGGCCGTCGGGGGCAATAGAAACGCGGGTGAGGAATTTACAATTCTGGGAATGCACTACTATTTTCATATTCAAGATATGATAGTTGTGGGTTCCGGAAATGTTCCGATCCCCGGATGCTATATCGGAGGTGGAGCTACAACTTTTCCGAAAAGAGGCAGAGATAAAACTGCTGTTGAAAATGATGAAATAGGCTTGAAAAGCTGCGGAAATTTGGGGAGAAGAGTCGCTAAGACTATCGGCGAAGTGAACGGTTTGCTTTCGAAAGAGTATGATCCGTTAAAAGTACAGGTGGATGAAAGTTTCAAGAGTGCGAACGAGTAGGGATAAGAGGTGATCTATATGGGTTTTGAGGTGAGATTTGATTCGGATTTGTGCAAAGGATGCGGTCTATGTTTGAAATTTTGTCCGAAGAAGCTATTAGCATTTGACACATCATGTTACAACGCAGTCGGTGTGCACCCCGCGCATGTGAAAGCGGAAGAGGAGTGCATCGGATGCTTAAGTTGTGCTTTGATGTGCCCCGATGCGGTCATATCGATATCTAAAAATGAGAATGAGCGCGGTTGAAGGGAGAAGATGATGAGTAAAGTTTTGATGAAGGGGAATGAGGCAATTGCAGAGGCGGCGATAAGGAACGGTTGTGATGCTTTCTTCGGCTATCCGATAACTCCGCAAAGTGAGATCCCTGAATATTTTGCGAGAGAAATGCCAAAAAAAGGAAGATTGTTTTTGCAAGCGGAAAGCGAGATAGCAGCTATGAATATGTGCATGGGAGCTTCCGCATCCGGTGCGAGAGTCATGACGAGCACGTCAGGACCCGGTTATTGTCTGAAACTCGAGGCATTAGCAGCGATGACTATAAGTAAATTACCCGCAGTTGTTGCTTTTGTAATGAGGAATGGACCGGCTTTCGGAACTATGAAAGCTTCACAGGAAGACTACAGGATGATTGGCAATGGAGGATATAAGGTCGTTACATTTGCACCGGCAACGGTACAGGAGGCTGCTGAAATGACTTATGAATCTTTCGATATAGCAGATCAGTATAGAAATCCGGTAATTATAATGGCGGACGGCATGATAGGGCAGATGATGGGAAGTGTTGATTTTGATAAGATGCCGCCAAAGCGGGCGAATTTACCGCAAAAAGATTGGGCTCTGCACGGCAGTGCATCGAGAGGCGGAACTCCCGTGCTGCATTTGCCGCCAATGGGAGCGACTCATTTTGAAACAAAGAATTGGCAGGAAAAAGTTCTATATCCCGCCATTATGAAAAATGAGGTGCGAGTTGAAATTAAAGATGTAGAGGATGCGGATATTGTTCTTTGCGCTTACGGTACGGCTTCACGCATGTGCAAGCATGTTTTGAAGGAAATGTCCGGTGAACTGAAACTGGGACTTATCAGACCGAAAACGATATGGCCGTATCCGTATGAGGCATTCGAACAAATAGGACCGAATTGTAAAGCTGTTATCTGTGCGGAGATGAATATTATCGGGCAGATGATCGATGATGTGAGAATAGCTGCAAGAGGTCGATGGGATGTGCATCATGTCGGAGACGGTGTGAAGGATTTTCTATCGCCGGATGATATAAGAGAAAAAATTATACAAGTATGGAGGGAGGTAAAATGATGTCCGTTCTATACAAAAAATCAGATTCATTTAACGATGCCGCTTTTACTTTTTGCCCCGGGTGTACACACGGCGTAATCCTCAAGAGTGTAATTGATGTAATTGACGATATGAATCTGGCAGGGGATGCGATAGCGATCGGCTGCGTGGGATGCGGTGGATATATGCCGTGGTTTATGAATATTGATACCATATACTCTCTTCATGGCAGAGCACCGGCAAATGCTACCGGCGTAAAAAGAATGAATCAGGATAAACTCGTATTTACATATCAGGGGGATGGTGATCTTGCTTCTATCGGAACTGCGGAAATAGTTCATGCCGCACATAGAGGAGAGAAGATAACGGCAATATTTGTCAACAATGCAACATATGGAATGACGGGCGGTCAGATGGCTCCCACTACACTTGCGGGACAAAAAACAACAACATCACCTTACGGACGAGATGAACAGCATTGCGGTCTGCCTATAAGAATGTGTGAGCTGCTTGCGACTATAGACGGTGCGAAATTTATTGAGCGATGCGCGGCAAATACTCCGGCAAATGTAAGAAAGATGCGAAAGGCGATCGCAAGAGCTTTCGAATGTCAGCAAAACGGATTGGGTTTTTCTATGGTAGAAGTCCTTTCGACATGTCCGACAAATTGGGGGCTGTCTCCCATAGATGCGCTTAAGAGCTTGGAAGAAGATATGATACCATATTACCCTCTCGGGAATTTTAAGAATTTTTGATGTCAGTGATGCGGAGGCGAAAATATGATTGATGAGAAAATTATTATTGCAGGATTTGGAGGGCAAGGTGCGCTTAGAATTGGGCAAATTATAGCACAGGCGGCTATTCGAAAGGGGCTTGAGGCCGAGTGGCTCCCTTCATATGGTGCGGAGATGCGCGGAGGAACCGCAAATTGTCATGTGACAATATCCGATCGGGAAATAACATTCCCTATGATAAAGCACGCGGATACATGTATCATCATGAATGATTTGTCACTCGATAAATTCGAGCAATCCCTTGTTCCCGGAGGAATACTTATCATAAATTCGGATATAGTTACAAAAAAAATTACAAGAAAAGATATTGAACTATACAAAGTTCCTGCCGACACCATGGCATGGGATGAGGGAAATCATAAGGGCGCTAATATGGCACTGCTCGGGGCATATGTGGCTTTGAGCGGCATTATAGACATAGAGCGGGTTTGCAACTTGGTGAGAGAATCTTTTACCGGTGCAAAGGCCGGATTTGCCGATTCAAATGTAAATCTTATTAAAGCAGGCGGTAATTTCATAAAAAATAGCGTATGGGAGGGATCTAATGGATAAGAAATATAAATTATTTATTATAAATCCCGGTTCGACATCTACGAGACTGGCTTACTACGAAAATGATAGAGAAATATCTTCTGTGAAGATCGAATGCCCTCTTGATGAAACGGCGAAATTGAAAACGATCAATGAACAGTTGCCGCTGCGCATGAAGCAGGTATCGGAGTATCTGGAAGATAATCAAATACTTGATATTGATATGATCGTTTCACGTGGTGGAGGTGGGAGACCGTTAAAATGCGGAGCTTATGCAATCACCCCTCTCATGGTTGAGGAGTGCAGAAATGCGCCGTGGCCTCATGCTTCCAATTTGGGGGTTCAAATAGCTATGGAATTGATGAAAAAATATGATATCCCCGGCTTGATTTATGATGCGCCGCTCGCCGATGATTTTATTGAACTTGCAAAAATTTCGGGATTGCCGGAATTGCCGATACAGCGGGGTGCGGGGCATACACTCAATGAAAAGGCGGCAGGTCATAAAGTGGCGAAAATGCTGGGGGGCAAATATGAAGATTATAATTTCATCATATGTCATCTGGGAGGAGGCATAACCGTCAATTTCCATTCAAAAGGGAAAATTATTGACAGCCATATTAACGCCTTTTCCCCGGGCAGAGCGGGAGCACTTCCGATGATTGCATTTACGAAGAAATGCTTTTCCGGCGATTGGACATTTGAAGATGCATTCACAAGGCAAATGGGCGGGGGAGGCTTAAAAGCATATATAGGAACCGACGATATGATAGAAGTGGAACGAAGAATTGATGCAGGAGATGAGGAGGCGAAATTTCACTTTGATGCGATGGTATATCAAATAGCAAAAGACATAGGCGCGATGGCTGTAGTTACAAACGGTGATGTTGATCGAATTATCCTGACCGGTGAGATCGCTTGTTCTCGCAGGCTAACCGGTGAATTGACTAAACGAATTTCTTTTATATCAAAAGTTGAACTTGTTCCCGGAACCTACGAGATGGAAGGGCTTGTTGCCGGTGCAATGAGAATTTTGCGGGGAGAAGAAGAAGTGAAAAATTATGATTCGGAATGCAATTTATAAGGAGAAAAGTAATGGGAATTAAAACACGGGTTATGATTTCAAATCGGCATGTTCATCTTAATAGGGAAGCTTTGGATATATTGTTCGGGAAGGGGTATGAGTTGACGGTAAAAAAAGAACTTGATCCTCCGATATTTGCGGCGAATGAAACGGTTTCTCTAATCGGAGTTGCCGGTAGAATTGATGGCGTCAGAATACTCGGACCTTTGCGAGAGTATAATCAAGCCGAAATTTTAAGAGCGGATCAATTTGTACTTGGAACAAATGCCGAAGTTAAGATCTCCGGTTCACCGAACAAAGCCCCGCTTAGAATATCGGGTCCTGCCGGGGAAATGGATTTCAAAGATGTTGCGATAATAGCGCAGCGGCATATTCATTTTTCTCCTGAACAAGCGCAAAAATTCGGTTATAGAAAAGATCAGATCGTAAGAGTAAAAGTCGATGGTGACAGAAGCCTGATATTCGGCAATGTGAGAATCGTTATTACTGACGGTATGAGCGAGCCCATGATGCTTGTTGACAGGTAAGAGGGTAATGCCGCGTGTATCAATAAAAATGATTGGGTCGAAATACTTGATTAATAGATTGAATGACATGTTTCAGGAGGGAAAAATGGCAAGAGATCAGCTGCAAAGTAGAATAGAATACTATCTTCCGGAGTTTCTTAAAACGCTCGGCAAGGTTGTAGAAGCGGAGTCACCGTCACACGAATCAAAGCCTAAATCCGATGAGTGTGCGGATATTTTGCAGGAGTTGTTTGAGGATATGGGTTTTCGTATTGAGCGGATACCTCAAGAAATGTGCGGGGATGATATATATGGTGAAATCGGTGACGGCGACAATATCGCCATAATCATCGGTCATTATGATACCGTCTACCCTATAGGAACTATCGAAAGAATGCCATGGAAAGTCGTCGGTGACAAGGCATATGGTCCCGGAGTGCTTGATATGAAAGGTGGGATCATAATGGCTTATTACGGAATAAAAGCCCTTAAAGATCTCGGTTTGATGCCTAAAGGCAAATTCGGTATCTACCTTAACGGCAACGAAGAATCCGGCAGTTTCTATTCACTGGATAAGATTATTCAAAAATCAAAAAAATACGGTGCTGCATTGATAATGGAGCCGGGAGTAAAAGAGCTCGGATCCGTAAAAATCATGCGTTACGGGAGAGGAACCTACAATGTCACAATTCACGGTAAAGGCGCGCATTCCGGTTCAAATCCTCATTTGGCTTTGAGTCCTTTTATAGAGCTGGCAAATCAAATATATAAAATGCAAAAATGGAATGAAACGGAAAAGGATGCCACATTTGCCGTGACAGTGGTAAAGGGAGGGATTGACGGAACTTGTGTGATCCCTGAAACGGCTTCATTTACCATGGATGTAAGATATCGTACTGAAGATGCTATGAAGAGAAATCATGAAAGGATATTGGCGATGAGAGCCGAAGATGATCGATATACCTTGAGCGTTCAAGGCAGAATAGATAAACCTATAATGAATGGCGACAAATACTTATACAAAATGCTTGAGCGGATAGGGCTCGATTATGATGTGGTTCTTAAACCCGTTATATCAAGCGGAGGAAGTGACGGGAATTTCACAGCGGGAAGTGCAAAAATTGCCACAATAGACGGAATCGGAATGAGCGGTGAATTTTTACACACAGCCGATGAATACGTAAATGTGAATCACATCGTTCAAAGAACGGCGATGTTTTCGCGATTGCTGCAAGCGCTTGCTGAAGATATAAAAAAGTGAAAGGAGGTTAATTATGCATGCAGATTTTTTATCTGAATTAGTTAAAAATTATCCGACATCGGATATTCGTAAAATGTTCGTGATGGCGGCGGATTATGATAAGTATCCGGCATTTGCGAGGCGGCGATAGCTTCTTTAAATTCAGGAGAAACCAAATATCATACAGAATGGGGTTTGAATGAATTGAGAGAGGCTATTGCAGAAAAATGCAATAGGGAAATTGCACCGGGGGAATATAATGCAAGTCACACTATTGCGACTACGGGCGGTGTAGGAGCGGTTATGCTGGCACTTATGAGCATAATAAATCCCGGTGACGAGGTTATTTTGCCGGATCCGAGTTACACATGCTATGAGGGACAGATTTTAGCCATGCGTGGTATCCCCGTTCGAGTACCCATGTATGAGGAAAACAATTTTGTATTTAGAGCGGAAGATCTTGAAAAAGCGATTACGAAAAAAACCAAAGCTGTTATCATTAATTTCCCCAGCAATCCGCTCGGTTCAGTTTTGAACAGGGAACAGGCTTTGGAAATAGCCAAAATAGTGAAAAAACATAATATCATGGTGATTTCGGATGAGGTCTACGAAAAGATCGTATTCGACGGATATCAGCACTTCAGCCCGGCATCAATTGATGAGATAAGGGATCAGGTAATACTGGTAAACAGTTTTTCGAAAACCTATGCGATGACAGGTTGGCGGCTCGGGTATATCGCTTGTACAAATGAGAGGCTTAATCAAAATTTATATAAAATGCAGCAGGCTTTCATATCATGTTTGCCGATATTCATAATGCGTGCAGGCGTTGCAGCTTTGACCGGACCTCAAGATTGCGTTGAGGAAATGCGTGTTCATTATGAACGTCGTCGAAATTTACTTATGGATGGATTGGAAGGAATTAAGGGGATTGTTCCGTTTAAGCCTACAGGTTCTTTCTGTTCGTTTATCAATATCAAAGAACTCGGAGTGAATTCCCGGGAGTTTGCGGAGAAGCTGCTCAAGGAGGCGGGTGTTCTGACCGTTGCGGGCAGTGCGTTCGGCTCGCAGGGCGAGGGGTATTTGCGAATGTGTTTTGCCAATTCGGATGAGAATATTGTTGAGGCATGCAGGCGGGTAAGGGAATATATCGAGAGTAATTTTTAATTGTTGTAGTTAATGGCGGTATTAATGAAAGGAGTTTATCATGAATGCTTTATTGAAATTCTTCGGTGAAATTAGTGGAATTTTATGGGGAAATTTGTTTATGTTTGTTCTGGTAGGCACGGGAATCGCATATACACTTGCACTGAAATTCCCCCAGGTCAGGCGCATTGGAGACGGATTTCGACTTACTTTCGGTTCCATCGGACAAGGCAAAGCTGACAAGGACGGCATGAGTTCATGGCAGTCCCTTGCAACCGCGGTTGCAGGGCAGGTCGGTACAGGCAATATCGCAGGTCCCGCTACGGCAATAATGTCCGGAGGTCCCGGCGCCATCTTTTGGGTTTGGATTGCGGCCTTTTTAGGACAGGCGACAAATTTCGCCGAAGCCACTGCGGCACAGAGATTTAAGGAAAAACTTTCAGACGGTTCGACTATAGGAGGACCTGCATATTACATTCACGGAGCGTTCCCCAATGCTTTCGGAAAGGGTCTTGGTAATGCTTTTTCCGTTTTGATCTTGTTTGGATTTGCAATGGCGGCTGCAATGATTCAGGGTAATACCATCGCCGATGCTATGCGCGTTTCTTATAATATTCCGTTGGCTGTGAGCGGTGTGGTTGTATCCGTTTTTCTTCTTTTGGTAGTGGTGGGCGGTATAAGCAGAATAGCAAGAGTTACTACAACGCTTGTCCCTACTATGGCTATTTTGTATTTGCTCTGCGGCATAATAGTATTGATTAAATACAATAGCGAACTTTTACCCGCTATAGGATCAATTTTTAAGTTTGCTTTTAACGGTGATGCCGCATGGGGAGGTTTCGTAGGTATTTCGGTGAGAGAAGCTATGCGTTTCGGTGTTGCGCGAGGGCTTTTTTCAAATGAAGCCGGAACGGGTTCCACTCCGCATGCGCATGCCATGGCTAAGGTAAAGCACCC
>CAUUCX010000015.1:0-12328 GCA_963543615.1 uncultured Eubacteriales bacterium
AGATGAACAGAGTCCTACAGACGAAGAACTCAAGTATGCTGTTTTGACTTTCAGCAAAATGACAAGAGAGCAAAGGAATGCAGTTGTAGACAAAATGGGTGATGGATATGTAAAATGGGAGAAAGAGCTTGAGAGAATCGGAACCATCGGGATGTTTGCAAAAGATACATCAGAAGAAGAGATATCCAAAATCACAAAATGTGATACTCATACCAAAATAGGAGTTTCAACGGATGGGAATTATGAGTACTATTTAAGCACAAATAAAGGAGTCGGAGATAGTATTTTGAAAGAATTCAACAAAACCGAATTTGAAATTATAGAGAAAAAAGAGCGTCCGGAGAATGGTTTTGTTTTGTCGGAGAAAACCGATTTGGCGGGTACGGAAGCATTTGGTGTTGAATCCGGTGGCGATTTGAGCAATTTGGCGACAAAGGATATTGACGGGAAAGAATTTTCAGGTAAGGATTTCGCAGATTATGATATTACCATGGTTAATGTATTCGCAACTTGGTGCACGGCATGCGTTAATGAGATCCCTGACTTAATTGAAGTTCAGAAGGAAATGAAGGATAAAGGTGTAAATATAATCGGCGTTGTTACGGATACCGTTGATGACAATGGCGAGAACAAAGATGCAATTAAAAAAGCGAAGACAATACAGGAAAAAACCAAAGCAACATATCCGTTTTTAATGCCGGAGAAAACCAATTTCAATGGTAGATTGAATGGAATACAAGCTCTGCCGGAGACTTTCTTTGTTGATAAGAACGGAAAAATTGTCGGTGATACTTATTCAGGCGCAAGAAATGCAAAAGAGTGGAAAAAAGTAATTGAAAGAGAACTTGAGAATATTAAAAAATAAACAAAGTTAAGATGGTGAATGATATATGCGTAGAGAATTTTTGAAAAGTCGTGCTTTATCCATAATAATTGTAGTTATTAGTATAGCCATGATTTACTATGGGTATAATAATGGAGAAGTCAAGGTTGTACTGGATAAGGCAATAAGGATTTGCATGGAGTGTATTGGAATTGGATAAGATTAAGAGAATTATAAATAGTGGCAATACCGGTGCCAAGAAAAACAAGTACAAAATGATGGATCGATTTAGGCATCTTTTTCAATCCATGTGGTTTCTGATAACCAATTCGTACTTTGAGGGATTCAAAACGGGTAAAATTTATGGTGGGGAACTGAAACAGGTTTGCGTACCGGGCATGAATTGTTATTCATGCCCGGGGGCAAAGGGTTCTTGCCCGATAGGCTCATTGCAGGCGGTAATCGGAAATTCAGAATACAAATTCAGCTATTATATGGTCGGATTTCTGTTTCTAATAGGGGCAATAGTGGGAAGATTCGTTTGCGGTTGGCTATGTCCATTTGGACTGCTCCAAGATTTGCTGCACAAGATTCCTTTTTTCAAAAAAGTGGAAACATTTAAGTTTGATAAGTATTTGCGGAAATTGAAATATCTGATCTTGCTTGTATTTGTAATATTGTTGCCTCTATTTTTAGTCGACATTTTGGGGCAGGGTTCTCCATATTTTTGTAAACTTATTTGTCCGGTGGGCATGCTGGAAGGGGGAATACCGCTTGTACTGCTGAATAAGAGTATGAGAGGAGCTATAGGTTTTTTATATCATTGGAAAGGGGTAATTTTAATAATAACATTGCTGCTCTCAATAATAATATACAGGCCTTTCTGTAAGTATATATGTCCGCTTGGTGCCGTCTACTCAATTTTCAATCCTATTTCGGTATTCAGATACAGGTTGGATAAAAATAAGTGCATCAGCTGCGGTAGATGTAAAGATGTTTGCCAAATGAATATAGACCCGGTTAAAAATTGCAATCATCCTGAGTGTATCAGATGTGCCCGATGTAAAAATGCTTGCCCTGTAGAGGCAATCAGTTTCCATTAAGCATTTCCGGCTTCTCATTTTCGCATTATCATTGTTCCGTTCCGTTAAGGCCCCCCTTGAACTTTTTACTTGATGATACAAGTTCAAACTCAATCGGGTTCTTAACGGAACTTTTTTATTCAGCGAATATTCGCTGAATTCGGCGGACGGAACGAATCGCCGGTGCTTTTATTTCGCAATTCGCCTCAATTCATCTCAGCCCTCACCCAACTTGCTAATTATAAAAAAGCTGTAATTTGGAAGACAGTTTGATGTATAATATACTTACCGAGTTGGAAAAGGAGGGCATTATGAGGATACTTATTGTTGAAGATGATCAAATGATAAGAGAAGGCATAAGCGAGTACTTATCAGGATTCGGCTATGTCACTGTAGAAGCAAAAGATGGAAGAGAAGCTCTGTCGAAATTTAATAATGACATCAATCTTGTTATCCTGGATATTCAAATTCCCTATATAAACGGATTGCAAGTTTTAAGCGAGATAAGAAAGAAAAGCAAATTGCCGATTCTGATGTTAACGGCATTTAGCGATGAGGAATATAAGATTGATGCATTTACCAATTTGGCGGACGGGTATATAGAAAAACCTTTTTCACTGCCGGTATTAAAGGCTCGGATCGATTCTTTAATTGAAAAAAACTTCGGACAAATGGAAAGGTTTGAGTATAAAAATACCGAGGTGAATTTTACCAGCTACACGGCAAAGATAAATGGTGAAGATATAGATGTAAATGCAAAAGAATTGGAGATATTGAAATATCTGTTAGACAATGAAGGGCATGCATTAACAAGAATGCAAATAATTGATAATGTATGGAAAGAAACGGAAGAAATCCCTTATGACCGCGTGATAGATGTATATATTAAAGAATTGAGAAAAAAATTGGAATTGGATTGTATTGTTACCATTAGAAATGTGGGTTATAAATTGGAGAGAAAATGAAGGATATAAAGATATTTCCGAAAATATTCATACAAATCTTTGCCATTCTTGGAATAATAATTATATTAGTCCATCTGTTGATTTTTTTTATTTTCCCAAAAACATATTTAGAGACCAGAAAAGAAGAAATTTATACTACGGCGGATGAAATTTCCGGCAGTATGAATGGAAAAGAAATGAAATATATAGAACAAACTTTGGATTTGTATTCTAAAAGCAGTGAAATAAAAGTCTTTATAAGAAAACAAAATAGGAGCAATGAAATACCGATCGGAAATAATATAGATATCAATTTGGAAAGTAACAGCAATTCTTTGATAATCGAAGAAAGAGAGGTGGTGCTCAATACCGGAGGGAAAATATATTTGCAATTCATCTCTACTGCAGATATGCAAAAAGATGCAAAGGATTTGAGTTTTAGAATTTTACCCTACACATTATTAATATCTCTTTTGTTTTCCATTGTCGTTTCTTTGATATATGCGAAAGCAATAAAAAACAATATACAGGAAATAAAAAATGTTACTGATAAAATGATGGCGCTGGATAAAAACGCTTATCTGAAAGTGGATTCCAAAAATGAAGTGGGGCAGATGAAAGAACAAATCAATGATTTGTATTTTACTTTACTAACATCAATTGATGATTTGGAGTTCAAAAATAAAGAGATTTTGAAATTGGAAAAGTTAAAATATGATTTTTTCAAAGGGGCGTCTCATGAACTCAAAACACCCCTTGCGAGCTTAAAAATAATATTGGAGAATATGAAATACAATGTCGGAAAGTATAAAAACAGAGATGTTTACATTGGCGACTGCATTGATATAGTTGACAGCCTGACACAAAATATTTCTCAAATTCTATCGGTTTCTTCTTTAGAACACTTGAAGAACGATGAAGAATTGTTGAACATCAATGATGTATTGGAAAGTGTATTGAAAAAATATGAAGTGCTCGCAAATCAAAAGAATATGAGAATTAACAATTCCCTGTCAAATGAAAAGATTTATATAGGTAAAACGGCGCTCAAAATCATTTTATCCAATTTGGTCAGCAACGCGGTAAAATATGCCGATGAGCGTGGGATCATGAATATTGGAGTAGATAAGGGATGGTTCTATATTGAAAATTCATATGGGAATGAGAAATCTTTGGATATAGATAAACTCTTTGAAGTCAAATTTGATTTGAATAAGGAAAACAGCAACGGTTTAGGCTTATATATTGTCAGCAATCTTTTGAATAACTATAAGATAAAGTATGAGGCTCTGCAAAATGACGGACGCTTTGTATTTAAAATAAAACTCTCTAATTGAGCCGTCAAGTCCTATCCCGTTTCGCGGAGTTTTTCCCTTGATAATCTTTCGGGCAAATTGTATAATTGTATACGAAATGCAAAGTCATTGTTTTTTTTGTTTTTTCTATCATAGTTGTTGCAAATATATGTGGGCTCATTTGCGAGATGTTTTGAGGAGGTATTATGAAAGGAACATTAAGTTATAAGATTTTGAAGGATCACTTGCTTGAAGGTGAGCTGATTCCGGGCAATGAAATTTCAATAAAGATAGACCAAACGCTAACTCAGGACTCGACCGGTACGATGGTTTATCTGCAGCTTGAAGCCCTGAATGTTGATGAAATAAAGACTGAATTATCAGTTGCATATATAGATCACAATACCTTGCAGACCGGATTCGAAAATGCAGATGATCACGAGTTTATAAAGAGCGTGGCAATGCGCCACGGGGTGTTGTTCAGCAAACCCGGTAACGGTATCTGTCATCAGGTGCATTTGGAAAATTTCGGTGTTCCGGGGAAAACTCTGCTCGGCTCTGACAGCCATACTCCTACCGGCGGCGGAATCGGCATGATCGCCATAGGTGCAGGCGGTCTTGATGTTGCGGTTGCTATGGCAAAGGGAACATATTCCCTGACGGTGCCGGAAGTATTTAACATAAAGCTTATCGGTAAACTTCCTCCGCAATCATCTGCAAAAGATGTGATCCTGCACGTTCTTAAAGAACTCAGCGTAAAAGGCGGAGTGGGAAGAATTATGGAATATACGGGGCCGGGTGTTGCAACTCTTTCGGTTACGGACAGGGCTACTATAACGAATATGGGGGCGGAATTGGGTGCAACCACTTCCGTATTCCAAAGCGATGAGAATACTCTGGAATATTTAAAAAATCAGGGGCGCGAGGAGGCATTCACTATGCTATGTCCGGATAAGGATGCCGAATACGAGGGCGAGCTCTCGGTCGATCTTTCCAAAATCACACCGCTTGCGGCAAAGCCTCACAGCCCCGACAATGTCGACAGTGTGACGAGCATCGGAAAGATAAAAGTGGATCAGGTGGCGATAGGCAGCTGTACAAATTCTTCGTACACCGATCTGATGAAAGTGGCATCCATATTAAAAGGAAAGCGGGTGCATCCCGATGTGAGTCTTGTCATATCTCCCGGCTCTGCAAAAATCGTGGAGAAATTGGCGCAGAACGGAGCGCTTGCAACATTGATCGCTTCAGGTGCGAGAATAGTTGAAAATGCATGTGGCCCTTGCATCGGAATGGGGCAATCTCCCAAGTCGGGTGCGGTATCGTTAAGAACTTTTAACAGAAACTTCAAGGGAAGAAGCGGTACAAATGATGCGAATGTTTACCTTGTGAGTCCGGAAACGGCGGCAGTTTCCGCAACGACAGGATATCTAACGGAGGTAAGTGCGGAAGCTGTGAGCGTTCCTGAAATAGCTTCGGTGGCATTTGAGAAAAACGACAGCTTTATAATTTATCCGCCTGAGGGGAAAAAAGAAGCCACCCCCGTTGTTATGGGACCTAATATAAAGCCGTTTCCGCTAAATGTGGCGCTTCCCGATGAGCTCAAAGCTGCGGTGACGCTGAAAGCGGGCGACAATATCACCACGGACGATATCATGCCGTCGGATTCGCGCTTGTTGCCGTTTCGTTCCAATATACCGCATCTTTCAAATTTCTGTTTTGAAAAAATAGATTCGGGCTTCCCTGAAAGATGCAGGGAAGCAGGGCAAGCGGCAATAGTCGGCGGTGAGAATTACGGACAGGGCAGCAGCCGAGAACATGCGGCATTGGCACCTCTGCATTTAGGGATTCGCTTCGTTATGGCAAAATCATTTGCAAGGATTCATCGTTCAAACCTCATAAACAGCGGAATAATCCCGATGGTTTTCACGGACAAATCGGATTACGAAAAAATTCTTGAGAGTGATGAATTGATAATTATGAATGCGAAAACTGCCATCTCGGATGAGAGCGGCAGTGAAAATTTGAAAGTTAAAAACTCTCGAACCGGCGATGTGTACGAAATGGAAAATGATTTTTCCGGAATCGAACGCAAAATGCTGATAGCCGGCGGTAAAATCAACTATCTGAAAGGAAGTAAGTAATATGACATATGTAAACGATTTTGAAAAAATCATCTCAGAACAGAAAAACAGAGTTGAGCGAATGAAGGGCGAGGGGGCGCCGACTGATTTCACAAAGAAAGAACATGTCGTTATCGGCGTAATAGCCGGTGACGGAATCGGTCCTATAATCGCAAAAGAAGCGCGCAGGGTTCTTGAATGCGTTCTCGCAAAAGAAATCGCAGATGCAAAAATCGAGCTTCGAGATATCGACGGTCTTACGATTGAAAACAGGCTTGCAGTCGGGAAAGCAATTCCGGACGATGTGCTGGCAAGCATAAAGGAATGCGATGTTTTGCTGAAAGGTCCGACGACCACGCCGGATAAAAAAATGGGAGTAGCAAATATAGAGAGTGCGAATGTCGCTTTGCGGCGCGAGCTTGATCTTTTCGCAAATGTACGCCCTGTAAATATACCGGAACAGGGAATAAATTGGACATTTTTCAGGGAAAATACCGAGGGGGAGTATATTTTGGGCAGCCGCGGGGTAGATGTGGATGAAGATATTTCAGTCGATTTCAAGGTTACCACAACACAGGGGACACGGAGGATCGCGCGCGCCGCGTTTGAATACGCTAAAGCGAACGGCAATCTCAATGTTTCCATAATTACGAAGGCAAACATAATGAAAAAAACCGATGGTAAATTCCTGTCTCTTTGTCTTGAAATCGCAAAAGATTATCCAAATATAAAGGTTGATGATTACTATGTGGACATAATGGCTGCAAATCTCCTTAAAGAATCGAGCAGAAGCAGATACAATGTTTTTGTGCTTCCCAATCTGTATGGAGACATAATAACTGATGAAGCCGCACAGCTTCAGGGCGGTGTAGGAACGGCGGGCAGTGCGAATATCGGAGGCAGATATGCGATGTTTGAGGCGATTCACGGTTCCGCCCCGAGAATGATAAATGAGGGCAGAGGGCAGTATGCAAATCCTGCAAGCATGATCAAGGCTTCGGAAATGATGCTCAGGCATATAGGGTATGCGGAAAAAGCCGATAAATTGTTAACTGCACTGATGAAGACTGCCGATGAAAAGAACATGTCGGGCACAGCGGGAAGTGATACCGCAAAGGATTTTGCCGATACGGTTATCGGATATTTTATATGAGATAAGATTGAAAAAGTGCGGGGTACATTATGGTTTTGAATGAACTTAAAATGGCAAAAATTGAACCCAAATTGCCCATTTCAGAATCTCTATACATGCAGTTGCGAAAAGATATTTTGACGGAAGAGATAGGCACAGGGTCAAAGCTCACGGAACAGGAACTGTGCAATGTGTACGGGGTAAGCAGAACTCCGATCAGAGAAGCATTGCGGCAGCTTGAGATAGAGGGGCTTGTGGAAATCATCCCTAATCGCGGAGCATTTGCCGTTGGACTGTCTGCACGTGATCTTGCGGATATATACATGCTCAGGCGTGAACATGAAGTGCTTGCTGTCGGTTGGGCTATTGAGCGCATATCCGATGAGCAGATGGAGAGACTTGAGGAAATCTTCGAGTTCATGGAATTCTATACTGCAAAAGGTGACTACGTTAAAATGAGCGATATCAATATGGCATTTCACCGCACCATCTATGATGCTACGGGGAATAGAATGCTCATAAACATCTTGACTTCACATCAAATGTATATACAGTACAAAACCCGTGAAAATAGTCGGGAAGAATCATTCAAAAATGAAATTGCCGACAGGCAGGCCCTGCTCGATGAATTGCTCAAAGAACATGCGAAGATCGTGGATGCGTTCAGAATTCGCGCAAAAGAAGAGGGCGAGGAAGCGATGCGTTTCCATATAAATCAGTCAATGCGACGGCACGGGATATAAGGAGCATGTAATTCAAGTAAGATGCTACAGAAAATGAAAGGAGGGAAACATGGCTGAAGTAAGAGATAAAAGGGCTTTGATAATTACTGCATATATAGACGGGAAAATCAGAAATATAGTCGATCCCGACGATTATGATTTGATAGTATGTGCGGATGCGGGGTATTCGCTTGCAATAGCTGAAAACATTACACCGGATGTTATGATCGGCGATTTCGACTCCGTGGAATCGGTTGATGATATTAAACGAGCACAGAATGATTCCGCTCTCAAGTGTATAACGCTCCCGACTGCAAAGGATGATACGGATACTTTGGCAGCCGTGAAATTTGCAATTTCCGAGGGGTATTATCGGATAAGAATGCTCGGGGGTATCGGCGCACGCCTTGATCACACGATCGCGAATCTTCAAACGCTTGCATACGGATTGGAATGCGGTGCGTTCATAACGATGTCGGATGAATACAATTCAGCATTTCTTTTAAAGGACGGCTGGGCGGATGTATACAAAAAAAAGGATTCGTATCTTTCAATTTTTTCGTGGTCCGATGTGAGCAAGCATGTTACGATTAAAGGCACCGCATATGATGTGATCGATGCGGAATTTTCGCGCAAATTCCCTGTAGGCGTCAGCAATGAGATAGTTGATGAACGCGCTGTGATAGCGATTGAAGACGGGATTTTGCTCGTGGTGGTTTCTTCAAAATCACAGGCTGCAGTGCATTGAAAAATTATCGGCATGATGGTAAAATAACGATGTCGGCGTATTGCACGACATTGTAAAATTTTAATTAGGGAATCAATTTTCAAAAGGAGTGAATATGAGATATATTATAGTTGACAGCAGCTACACCGATTTGAGGAGAATAGGCAGGAAGCATCTTGCGGGGCAATGGAAGCAGGCGGCACTTACCGTAGCCTTGTTTTTGATATTGCTTGATCTGCCGCTTTTCATGTTTTCATATCTTTTTGAATTAGGAGCTGCGAATCTGTATGTCATGCTTGTTTCGGGCCCGCTTTCATTGGGGATTTCAGCCTACTATCTCAAGCTTTTCCGGGGTGAACCCGCAAAACCTACAGATATACTTTACGGTTTTGAGTATTTTCTCAAAGCGTTGGGACTTTATCTGGTCATGGTGCTGTTCGTATTCTTGTGGAGCTTGCTCTTTGTAATCCCCGGAATTATAGCCGCATGCAGATACAGTCAGGCTTTCTTTATACTTGCCGACGACCCCGGCAAAGGCGTAATGCAGTGCATCCGTGAGAGCAAAGAAAGAATGTACGGAAACAAGGGAAAATTTTTCCTGCTCGGTTTAAGTTTTATCGGCTGGATATTTTTAGCTACGATTCCCACCGGGATAATAGCTGCGCTCATTCCGGACGGAATCCTTTCGATTGACTACTCCGCAATGGGGTTAGGTAATCATGATGCTATGCTGATTTCATATATCGGCAATTTAGCCATACTCAAATTGAGGATTCTGAACTTTATGTGTATACTGATTCCGATATCATTTATAACTGCATATGTGTATAGCACATATGCGGGATTCTATGAAATACTCGTCGGTAATTATAATCCGAATGTTGTAAACGGCTACGCTTCCGAAGAAGAAATTGCATATACGCCGGCGGACTCCGGAGTTGAAATCACCACAGAGTTTGCAGACGGCGAATCTGATGATAAATAAAGACTGAATACATAGGGAATTACAGTATTTTTCTTTAGGGAGGTAGGGGCATGAATCGCCTACATAATGTGCGTGAGTATGAAAATTTGCTCGAGGAACACGGACTTCTTCTTGAAAGCGATGTAAGCGCTGAAAATGCGGATGAAATAATTTCACAGATAGGGTTTAATTCCCTTGAAGTGCGTAATAATTCCATGTTTATCTGTAAAGGGGCTCACTTTCAGGACAGTTATTTGGAGGATGCAATAAATCGGGGAGCAGCAGTTTATGTGGCTGAACGCAGATATGATTTGTCGCGTTTTGATTTGCGAAGCGGTCAAGCCATTCCCGGCATCATCGTTAGCGATGTCAGAAAAGCGATGGCGCTTATTGCGGATTATTATTACAATCAGGTTTGGAAAAAGCTCTCGCTCATAGGGATTACCGGAACTAAGGGCAAATCCACGACGGCATATTATGTCAAGTACATTTTAGATGATTTCGTTGCCGAGCAAAAAGGGCAGAAGACGGCGATTATTTCATCGATTGAAAATTACGACGGCAAGATATTCGAGGAATCGCGCCTTACCACTCCCGAAGCGATTACATTGCACAGGCATTTTAACAATGCGGCCAAGCAGGATATAGAATATCTGACTATGGAGGTATCCAGCCAAGGGCTTAAATACGATCGCGTTATGAATGTGCGCTTCAAGGTCGGTTGCTTTTTGAATATAGGGATTGATCACATAAGCGATGTGGAACATTCCGGTTTTGAAGATTATTTTTCATCTAAATTGAAGCTCTTTGAACATTCCGACATAGGATGTGTCAATTTGGATTCGGATTACTCGGATCGGGTTGTTGCGGCAGCGATGGAGCATTCGGACAGGGTAATCAGTTTTTCGAGAGATCCGCAGAAGAAAGCCGATATACAGGCAAGCGATATAAGATTTGATCGAAACGGCACGACATTCAAGGTTACGAGCGACAGCTTTGAGAAAGAATTCAAGCTGATGATGCCGGGGATTTTCAATATTGAAAATGCTCTTGCGGCGATTTCGATATCCTATGCTTTGAATATCCCGCTGCACAATATATATAACGGGCTGAAAAAGGCGCGAGTTTCCGGGAGAATGGAGCTGTTTCATGATCCGGGCAGCGATAAGATGGTGCTCGTTGATTATGCGCATAATAAGATGAGCTTTGAAAATCTTTTCAAGGCGATGGCGGGTGAATTTCCGAATCGAAAGATTTTTATCGTATTCGGTTGTCCGGGCAAAAAAGCTTTCGGTCGTCGAAAAGAGCTGGGCGAGATAGCCGGAAGATATGCGGCGAAATCGTACATAACCGAGGAAGATGCGGGCGAAGAAGCCGTGCTTGCGATTTCCGAGGAGATTGCATCGCATGTAATTGCGCAGGGCGGCGAGTGCGAGATAATTGAGGATAGAGGCGAGGCTATCGCCAAGGCTATTTCGGATGCCGATGACAATACTTTGATTTTGATTACCGGAAAGGGGCGTGAAACTCGGCATAAGCGAGGCGTTGTGTATGAGGAAACGCCGAGCGATGTGGAATTAGTTGAGAGAGCTTTGGGATGTAAATTCTGATAAGGATTGGATTTGTTGAATTGAGTGCTTTGAATCGAAAAATTCATATTTTTACAAATGAAACCGAGATCTCCCGCAGAATGAAAGTGCTGCTTAAAAGGCGCATGAGCGAGGAAGGATTCACGGTAAGCGAAGCATTTTCCGGTGACGAGGAATTGATCGTATCAATCGGAGGCGACGGAGCTTTTTTAAGGGCACTTCATTCCTTTGATTTGCCGGATATTCCGTTTATCGGGATAAATACGGGGCATTTGGGATTTTTCCAGGAAATTCTGCCTGAACAGGTCGATGATTTTATTGACGGATACAAGCGGGATAAATTCAAAATCCAGCTTTTGGATACCGTTCGCGCGGTGGTACAATCCGATTCGGGAGAAAGTGAATTCGTCGCTTTGAACGAAATCGTGATCCGCGGCGCTTTGTCGAGGATCATTCACCTGATTATTTCTATAGACGGAAGCTATATAGAGCGTTTTTCGGGAGACGGCATAATCGTTTCTACCCCCGCGGGGTCAACGGCATACAGTTATTCACTCGGCGGCGCGATAGTTGATCCGCGCCTTAGTCTACTTCAATTAACCCCCATGGCTCCGATGAATACGACAGCATATCGTTCCTTTACTTCCGGTATTTTGCTGCCCTCGGATTTGAGCATAGGAATACAACCCGAAAAGGAGGGCGAATACGGGCTGAATGTATCTGCGGACGGATTTGAACATAAGCATACCGGGATAAAAAATATAGAAATTTGTAAGGGCGGCAAGACGGTGAAATTGCTCAGATTTGAAAATTACGATTTTTGGAATAAGGTTAAAACCAAGTTCCTAAAGCAGTTTTCAGCGCACTCCAACCAGCACGATTGGTGAGAAATGGCAAAATTCTAATATGAACTTACTGCTGAAGATG
>CAUUCX010000016.1:0-11942 GCA_963543615.1 uncultured Eubacteriales bacterium
TCAATGAAAAAAGTTTTATACAATTACAACACCTCAACTAATCTCCGTTATCCTGCGCTTGCGAATCTGAACCGAAATTCATCTGTGCCAATCCCATCTCATCTATAAGAACTCTCCTCGGCTTGCTCCCTTCGGGCGGTCCGACAATACCGCGTTCTTCCATCAAATCGACTATCCTCGCCGCTCTGTTATATCCTATACGGAACCGCCGCTGAAGCATCGAAACCGATGCCTGCTGAGAAGAAACAACGAGCTCAATCGCATCGGCAAGCAGTTCATCGCCATCCGTTGTAAAATCATCACCGGAAGAATCACTTCCATGTTCAATGGCATCAATGATGTTCATATCGTATTCAATATCTTCATTTTTTCTTTTGAAGAAATCGGTAACCTTGGCAACCTCATCATCGGATATAAAATTACCTTGTATTCGAAGCGGTTTGTTCGCTCCCATAGGGTGAAACAACATATCGCCTTTACCAACGAGCCGCTCGGCGCCTCCCATGTCTAAAATCGTTCTTGAGTCCACATTTGATGAAACCGCAAAAGCAATTCTCGATGGAATATTGGCTTTAATTACACCGGTAATCACATCCACTGATGGGCGCTGTGTCGCTATAATAAGGTGCATTCCCGCCGCACGAGCCATTTGCGCCAATCTACATATGTATTCCTGCACCTTTGCCGGAGCCGCCATCATCAAATCGGCAAGCTCATCAATTATTATTACTATTTCCGGCAATTTTAGGTGTTCCGTTCCGTTTACAAGCATCAATTCATTGTATGAAGCGATCTCTTTAACACCGGAAGAAGCGAATTTTCTGTAGCGCTCATTCATTTCCGCAACGGCAAGAGCCAAAACATTGGCAGCCTTGGCTGGATCCGTAACCACCGGAGCCAAAAGATGCGGAATTCCGTTGTAGTTACCAAGTTCAACGACTTTAGGATCCACCAGCAGCAATTTAACCTCGTCGGGTTTTGCTTTATATAGCAAGCTTACAATAATACTGTTAATGCAAACACTCTTGCCGGATCCGGTAGAACCCGCAATCAACAGATGCGGCATGTCTTTAAGGCTTGTAATAATGGCATTGCCCATAATATCCATGCCGAGTGCAACACTTATCTTGGATTTTGCATTTTTGAATTCATCGGAAGCGATTATTTCGCGAATACTTACGAGCTTTATGCTTTCATTTTCAATTTCAATTCCCACGGCGGCTTTCCCCGGAATGGGAGCCTCAATTCTTATGCTCTTTGCTCGAAGATTAAGAGCAATATCATCAGTCAAACTTACTATGCGATTCACCTTAACGCCGGGAGCCGGCTGTATCTCGTATCTCGTAACCGCCGGTCCCTCGCTGACCTGTATAACTTTGGCATCGACATTGAAATTGCGCAGAGTTTTCTCGAGCATATTCGCCCTTTCTTTTAATGTGGAGGCACTCTGCCCCGCAGTTTTTCGCGGTGGAGATTTTAATAAACTGATGGGCGGAAACTGATATTCCGCGTTGCTTTCCGAAGCATTGAAATCCAATGAGGCGGAGTCTGTTTTGGTTTCAGCCCCCCTTTTCATCAGTCCCTGTTTCAATTCATCTATCGTTGCCCCCAGACTGGTAGATCTGTTTTTATCAATATTTTCATTTTCAGAGGATTCAGTCACTTCAGTTTCATTAGTTCCGTTTACAAACAAGCTGTCGTCAGTTACATAGTCCATGATCTTTTTATGTGAAATTGAAATTTTAGGGCTGCATTCCTTTGAAGCGTAGGGGGTATCATTTCCGTTCTGATTGTCTTCTGTAACCGTTACATCAGTGTATGGATCGGCATTGGCAAGTTCTGCCATCTCTTTTTCCCGCAATTCTCTTTTCGCCTCACGTGCCGCTTTTCTCACCTCTCTCCTAACCTTGCCGTCTTCAAAGAATTTGGCAATAGGTGTGTTAATCAATAAAAGTAAAGAGATAATTATTACAACGGTCGCAAGTATGTATAGACCCGCCAAGCCGATTACTTTTACTAAAAGCGCGGCAATTAACATTCCTATCAATCCGCCGCTCTTTAACAAAGCCCCCGATGCATAGTAAGCTTTAATTATATCCGTAGAAAAAGAAATCGAATTCGAATCTATGAATCTGCCCGAATTTATTAAAGCGATTGAAAGTATCAGGAGCAACAAGAAAAAAGCTGTTTTTGCGCCGAGCCTTGCCATTACACGTGTCAAAAGCAATATGCCGTAAGCTATAAGCGCATACGGTACTATGAAAGCGACAAATCCGAACATACCTTTCAGAAATCCCGATACGATTATTCCCAAAGCCCCCGCAGCTTTTGTCTGCATGGCAACTACCAGAAATATGCCGACAGCCACTATAACAATCGACCATACCTCCTGTTTCAAATCGAAATGTTGTTGAGATTGAGCGGAGGTTTTACGTGTGGATCCGTTTTTAGATGAAGCGGAGCGTTTTGTATTATTCGTCGACTTTTTAGTATTCTTTGCCATATATCCTCCCTGCAGAATATCATATTTTGCAAACGATTCATTGAATCGGTATTTACAAAATGAAAAAATTATATGCAAGCACCACGATACCTAAAGTCCAAGTATAGACTGAAAAATAAATCAATTTTTGTTTTGAAACTATTCTTATCATTGTCTTGATAGCTATAAAACCGGAAATTGCTGCAATCAAAACCCCAATGATAATCGGCCCGAAATCCGCCGGATTCATATCGCCGTCAAATGCGGCCGGAGCTTCCAGAACAACGGAGCCCAAAATTGAAGGCAGTGAAATCAAAAAAGCATATTTAACTGCGAACTCACGCCTGAGACCCGAAATAAGCCCTCCGAAAAGCGTTGATCCGGAGCGCGATATCCCGGGCCAAATGGCAATTCCCTGACAAATTCCTACCAAAACAGCATGTCCCGCTTTTAACTCCAATGCCCCGTTTTTGTTCTTGCCGAAGCGTTCGGAAACGAATAGAATCGTACCCGTAAATATCAGCCCGCCGCCAATTGCAAAGAAAGAAAAATAAAGGCTGCTGAAAAAATCATTAAACAACACACCTATAACTCCGGTAGGTATAGTCGCAACAATTATCATAACCATTATGCGTCTATCTATATTATCCTTGATTCCCAGCCCTTTTCCTCTGACAATGTCGCCGATCATTCTAAAGAATTCGCGAATCATATTCCAAATATCTTTATAATATATGGCAACGACCGAAAACAAAGTACCGAGGTGCAGTAAAACCGCAAATGCCAACACATTGTCAGGCTCTATCTTGAAAAAATGTTCCAACAAAGCAAGATGCCCTGAACTGCTTATAGGAAGAAATTCCGCAAAACCTTGAGCGAGTCCTAAAATAACGGCACTAAAATAACTCATACCCTAAATACCCTTTTATTCTCCCGAATTTTATTTCGTTTTTTCTTTGATATAACCTTTAGCGTATAAATATTCCGCACAGAGTAAAGCTCCCCCGGCTGCTCCCCTTATGGTGTTATGGGAAAGGCCTATGAATTTGTAATCAAACAAAGTATCCTCTCTCAATCTGCCTACAGTAACACCCATGCCCGCATCGTGATTCACATCAAGTGTGACCTGCGGTCTATCGCTTTCTTCCAAATATCTTATGAATTGTTTCGGTGCGTGAGGCAATTCGAGCTCTTGCGGTTCCGCGGCAAATGATGTCAATTTTTCAATCAATTCCTCTTTAGTCGGCTTTTTCTTGAACTTAACAAATACCGCCGCGGTATGACCGTTGAGTACGGGCACTCTGATGCACTGCGTTGTAATAATCGGCGCTGCCGCTTTTTCTATTCTATCGCCTGCAAGCTTACCGAAAACTTTCAGAGGTTCCTGTTCACTCTTCGTTTCTTCTCCGCCGATGTACGGAATTATATTGCCTAAAATTTCGGGCCACTCCGCAAAGGTTTTCCCTGCGCCGGAAATTGCCTGATAAGTCGTTACAACCGCTTCATACGGTTCATACTCTCTCCATGCATGTAAAACCGGCACATACGACTGAATCGAACAATTCGGCTTAACGGCAATAAAACCGTTCTTTGTACCCAAACGTTTCTTTTGGCTTTCAATAACTCCAAAATGTTCGGGATTGATTTCAGGAATTACCATCGGCACATCGTCAGTCCACCTGTGTGCACTGTTATTAGAGACAACAGGGGTTTCGGTTTTTGCATAGTCTTCCTCGATAGCCATGATTTCTTCTTTAGTCATATCCACGGCGGAAAAAACAAAATCGACATTCGCAACAACATCATTGATATCATGCAAATCCTTTACGATTATCTCTTTAACGCCCTCAGGTATAGGAAGATCAATTTTCCACCTGTTTTCCATTATATCTCCATATTTTTTCCCTGCACTGTTTTTGCTTGCGGCAATCGTTGTAAGTTCAAAAAAAGGATGATCTTCAAGCAAGGCTACAAAACGCTGTCCGACCATGCCAGTGCCGCCCAAAATTCCTACTTTCAATTTGTTAGCCATATTTTCCCCCATCTGAAATATATCTCATACACAGCAGCATATGTGACACAAAATAAGTTCTCAAATTGTAGAAAACGCCGAAGTTTCCTCCGGCGTCAGTTTTCCGATATTAAACTTCCATTTTAATAATTTCTTTCCCGTCATAATAGTTGCAATTCGGGCAAACTCTGTGTGGAAGTTTTGGCTCGTGACACTGTGGACAAATCGACATACTCGGCATCGATTTCTTCATGTTTGGAGCTCTGCGACTATCCCTCTTAGCCTTAGAGGTTCTTCTCTTAGGAACCGCCATATCGTACACCTCCTTGTAAAATCATTCAAATCATCTATAAAAAAATAAAGATGAGATATTCATATAAGTGTGATAACAATGATGAATTATATTATGTAACATGGGCAATGTCAATACTTGAACTTATTTATGACGGTGTCAAGTCAGCTTTTTTATAAGCGGCGGTGCACTTGTTTGTGATTTTTCGATTTCAACCAAGTCAATCAATTCAGGGCGGAGAGCATCTATAATTTTTTCCGAATCACTGTAAAGCCGCATAAATATATCATCAGTTGATACATAATCTCCGATTTTCTTGTATAAGATAATCCCCGCGCTGTGATCTATCTCTTCCTCCTTTTTCGTTCTGCCCGCTCCGAGTCTTTGAGCAATCATGCCTATTTTGCTTGTTTGCAATGATTTCAAATATCCGGATTTCACATTTAAGTCTTTCGCGGTAATATCTACGCAGAACTTTGCCTGCTTAAATAATTTATAGTTTTCGATGATTTCCGCATTACCGCCCTGTGCAGATATCAATTCTTTTAATTTTTCAAGTGCGGCTCCGGATTTCAGTGCATTTTCAGCCATCAATTTTGCTTCATCAATGCTCTTTGCCATTTCACTCATATAAATCATAAGGGCTGCAAGATATATCGAAAGCATGGTAATATCCTCAGGCCCTTTGTTTTTCAGCACCTCTATCGCTTCTATACATTCAAGGCTGTTTCCTATCGCATGACCGAGCGGTTGATTCATATCACTTATCACGGCAATCGTCTTCTTCCCGGCATTTTTGCCTATTTCACACATTATTTCCGCCAACTTTTCCGCATCCTCGGTGTTCTTCATAAATGCACCGTTTCCGCATTTTATATCCAACAGTATCGCATCCGCACCTGAAGCGAGCTTTTTACTCATTATACTGGCGGCAATAAGACTGAGGTTTTCCACGGTTGCCGTGACATCGCGCAGCGCATATATTTTTTTATCAGCCGGTGCGATATTCTGCGTTTGACCGATTGAGGCAAGTCCAATTCCGTTGACTTGGCAAATGAAATCATCCAAAGTCATTTCCGTGCGAAAGCCGGGGATCGCTTCATATTTGTCGATTGTGCCTCCTGTAAATCCCAGCCCTCGTCCACTCATTTTAGGAATGCGCACACCGCACGCCGCGGCTATGGGGCCGCAAATCAATGTTGTCTTATCTCCAACACCACCGCTGCTGTGCTTATCAACCTTTATACCGTTTATTCCTGAAAGATCAAGCACATCTCCGCTATGCAGCATCGAATTTGCAAGTGCAAATGTTTCACGATTGCTCATACCCTGAAAATAAATCGCCATAAGCAATGAAGCGGCCTGATAATCGGGTATTTTGCCCTCGGTATAATCCTTTACAAAGCTTTCTATTTCCTGCACGGTCAATTCTCCGCCATCGCGTTTTTTATATACTATATCCAAAAAATTACTCATATTATCATCTCATTTCATAATACAAACAATCATGACGACTGTAATACTCATATATATTTACTTGGCAATCCGGATTTCATTTACAAACGATTCTCCGTGCACTTCCGCGGAAATGCCCAATAAATCTCGCACTGTAGCGGCTATATCGGAAAATGAATTTCTGATATGCAGGTTTTTAGGAACAATATCTTTAGTATATATAAGCAATGGCGTATACTCCCTCGTATGATCCCAACCCGTATGAGTGGGGTCATTCCCATGATCGGCGGTTATCATCAGCAGATCATCGTCATTCATGGAATCGATAATATCGCCGAGTGCCGTGTCAAATTCTTCAAGCGCTTTGCCATATCCAAGCGGATCCCTTCTATGTCCGAACTTCGTATCGAAATCCACCAGATTTGTAAACAATATCCCCTTGAAATCCTTGTTTAATGCCTCATATGTTTTAGCCATACCGTCTGCATTTGATTGTGTATGAACGGCTTCCGTAATTCCCGCTCCGTTAAATATATCACTTATTTTCCCGACGGCATATACCGTAAGACCGCAATCTTTCGCATAATCCAAAATGGTTTTATCAGGTGGAGAAACGGCATAATCTCGTCTATCACCCGTTCTTGTGCGATTTCCGGAGTCGTCGATTATATACGGTCTTGCGATAACCCGTGCGCAGGCAAAATCCCCCACCAGCATTTTTCGTGCGATTTCACATATGTGATAGAGTTCATCAAGCGGGACAATTGCAGTATTTGCAGCGATTTGGAAAACGCTGTCTGCGGAAGTATATACAATAATATCTCCCGTCGCTTCATGAATCGGACCCAATTCTTCAATTATTTGCGTTCCTGAAGCCGTTTTGTTTCCTATAACTTTACGATGTATGGCTTTTTCAAAATCCGCAATGAATTCCGCAGGAAAACCGTCAGGATATGTTTTAAACGGGATATCCGTTATCAGTCCTGCAATTTCCCAATGCCCTGTTATGGAATCTTTCCCGTTTGAAAGCTCCTTGAGTTTACAATAACACCCCTCAATCTCGGCATTATTCTCGTGATTATCGTCAATATAACCATCCAAAATCCCATCTATTGACAATAATCCGAGTTTGGTTAGATTGTTGATTTTAAGTTTACCATATTCTTTTATTGTAGTCTTTGCTATATTGCCAAAAGTATTTGTTCCTGCATCTCCATATTCTGCCGCATCAGGCATATGCCCCGCTCCTAAACTGTCCAACACGATTATTATTACTCTATTAATGATTTTGTTCATATGCACACCTCCGCCAAGCACAAGCAATCGGTCTTAAATGAATTGCCATAATCTACATTCGAGATAATCTATTGAAGTTAATTTGTAGTTGATGCCGTCTATATTGTCGTCGAAAATCAAATTCGTATTTATCTTATCAAAATTATGTAAATGCCCGTAAACCACGTCTTTTACACCATATTCCCTGAACAAATCTATAAAACCCGAGCTTGAAAAACGATCATTCGCCGGCGGGAAATGCAGAACTGCAAGTATTTTTTCGTATCCGGCTGTTTTAGCAGCCGATAGTGATGTTTCAAGGCGTTGTAATTCCCTCACATACAATTTTTTATCATGTTCCGTAAAATCCTCATGTTCCGGACAAATCCAACCTCTTGTACCGCAAATCGCATAATCTTCAGCTACCGTATAATTGTTTTGAATGAAAAATATTTCATTTTTATATAAGTCATTGAGTTTGCTTATCGAACCCCACCAAAGATCATGATTGCCTTTTACCGCAACTTTTTTCCCCGGCAATGCTTTTATCCAGTCCAAATCAGGAACGGCTTCACTCAACTTTAATCCCCACGAGATATCGCCGGGTATTATTACGGTATCACTTTCGGAAACCCTTGAAATCCAATCATTCTTTATACGCGCTGCATGATCTTTCCATTCAGGACCGAATATATCCATGGGTTTATCGATTCCTTCAAAAAAAGACAAGTGTAAATCCGCGACTACAAAAATACTCATTATTAAACCTCTAAAAAAAGTGATCACTCTTCATCGATTACAATATCACTCTCGTTTAATTCCAAAATTTCGGCACTTTTATCTTCGGTAATCTCCGATACATCTCTTAATTTCCTTTGCATAACTCTCGTTCGCGTTCCAACTAAAACATCGAGTTCCTTGTCCGCCTGTCGTATCTTATTCTGCGCCTTTGATAAAGCATTGGAAAAGGTCGCAAATTCCGTTTTGACCGCAGATAGAACATCCCAAACCTCCCCGGATCTCTTCTGTATTGCCAATGTCCTGAAGCCCATCTGCAAGCTGTTCAACAGTGCGGCCATGGTAGTCGGTCCGGCTATATTGATTTTATACTCTTTTAGCAAGGTTTCAACCATTCCCATCTGAACAATTTCAGCATATAGACCCTCTGTAGGCAGAAACATTATTGCAAAATCCGTTGTATATGGCGGACATATATACTTGCCGCTCACATCTTTTGCCTCGGATTTTACGGTAATGCTTAAATTTTTCTTCGCCTGTTCTATGAGGGTCTTGTCTCCGGTATCATATGCCTCCATGAGGTGATGATATGCATCTGCCGGGAATTTTGCATCAATCGGAAGATATAGCGGTCTGCCGTCATTTCCGGGCAGTCTCACGGCGAATTCCACAAAGTTGCCGCTCTCCGGATTTGTTTTTACATTTTTTTCATACTGCTCCGGAGTTAAAATCTGCTCTAAAATAGCCTCAAGCTGTATTTCCCCCAAAACGCCTCTCGTTTTTACATTCGATAATACTTTTTTAAGATCCCCCACACCGCTCGCAAGTTTTTGCATTTCACCCAAACCTGAATGCACCTGCTCCAATCTCTCACTCACAAGTTTGAAAGACTGACTGATTCTTTCATTCAGGGTTGCCTGCAATTTTTCATCAACGGTATGGCGCATCTGCTCAATTTTTTTATTATTATCTTCCTGCAATGCGGATATTTTTTCCTCCATAGTTTTTCTTATTTGTTCAAGCTTCAAATCATTTTTATTAGATAAATCCTCAAATTTCTCTCGTAATTCCGCCAAACGCTTATCCTGAATCTCTCCTGAATCCTTTTGAGCCTTGCCGAGAATATCGTTCATCGTTCTGAAATTGGCATTTATATTGTCATTCACTTCACCCCTCAAATTTTTAAAATCCTCATTGATGAGCTTCCCGGTATTCATGCTCAACTCACGATTTTCATTTTGAACTCGTTTAATTTCCTCTTTTATCGCAGTCAGCTCCTGCAAGATTGAATCCAATGAATGCTCCTCTTTGTTTGCAGTCTGTCTTTTCATTATCATTGCAAGAAGAACAAAAATTACTGCTGCCGACAGTATCATAAATATATTCATTATAAATCCAAGTTCCATATCACCCATTCCCTCCAATTTGTCCAATGCTACCGCGGTTCAATTTGCATTAATTTATATCGAAAAATCACATATCGTACTTGTCGCGTAATACATCGTTTTTCAAAATGTAATCGCAAGTACGTGAAAGCAGGAGCGAGCGTTCATATTCTTCTCTGAAATCTTTCGCATTCAACTTTTCCCCGGTTTTATAATTCCACACACGACTATGCTCAAATACTCCATCTCGCGACATTGCAAATGCCACATCATTTGTAAAGAATGAGCCCTCAATCATGTGAGTTTTTTCCATCACAAAACCCTCATCAATCGCATAAAGATTGTGCCCGAAATATATCGTATCCAAATCATCGATTCCCAACAAATACGCAACGGTCGGATAAAAATCCATCTGTCCGCCTGCAACATCAATTGTTCCGCTTATATCAACTTTTGAATTCGGCATTGCTATAATCAGAGGGATATTCATCATCGTATCGAAATCGTATTTTTTACCGGTTAAACGCTCCATCACTTCGTCCGTTTCGTCGGAATGTGCTAAACCGACATGGTCACCATATATAGCGATTATCGAATTATTATATATCCCGTCGCGTTTAAGCTGCTTAAAGAATTCGCCCAAATATTTATCGGTATATGCAATGCTGTTCAGATAATCCCCCACGGTGGTGTTGCGATCCTCTTTCTTTAATTTGATCCTCTGCTCATGTGATTGCATTTTATACGGATGATGATTGGAAAGCGTTATCACCATGGCATAAAAAGGCTGCTTCATTTGCTTAAAATACTTGCGGCTCTGCTTGTAAAACGACTTATCCGAAAGCCCCCAGCCCAACCAATCATCCATATAGTAATACCCGCCCCTGTCTTTAAGCCCGCCGTAAAAGGCATTGAACCCCAAATTGGGATAAGCCTTTTTTCTGTTCCAAAAATTCACATCTTCATATGGATGCAATACCGCCGTTTCATATCCGCGAGTCAACAGATTATGAGGAAGACCTCTGAAATAATTTTTACCTCCATATAACTTATATGTATATGGTTCTACCGTTCCATATATGCTGTTATTTGTCGCGAATTCGGCATCGGAAGTGTTTCCGGTGCCGACCTGCTGATAATAATTCGAAAAATATGTTGTATTTTCTTTCAATAGTCTATTCAAATTGGGGGTAAGTTCCTGCCCGTTATATTCATAGTTAATCACAAAATCTTGAAATGATTCCACCTGTATTATAATGAGATTGCGCCCCTTTCCCGCACCGAAAAGAGGTCCGTCAATTTCATCAGGATAGTGATCTGTAAACGCTTTCAAGCTTTCAACTTCACGCTCAAGCTTGTCCTTGATAAACAAAGATGCCGTATCGCGCACACGATAATTGAAAATTTCCTGATTGCTTAATGCGGTAAAAAAATTCATCTTCAACGGGTTTGCAAAAATGATCAATGCAATCAATGCTATCGCAACAGGTTGCGCAAATTTCCGCGCTAAAGCATAATCGAAATATGTGTTTTTTTCATCTCGCCTGAAATAAATTCCATACAGTCTCAACTTTCTTTTTCTGAAAAAAGCAAGTACGGGATATGTAAAAGCTTTTTTATATATACATTCCGCTCTCTCCTGCACACGGGTTGAAATGGTAAGGAAAATCAATACATTGTCCAGTAGAAGCAATATAAGTGCAGGTCGAAAAATTGCCTTGATGCTCTCCGTAGTATCTCCAAGCACATCAGCCGCACCTATCATATGCACTGAAAGATATTTGCTGAAATATGAAAAATACATCGCATCGGCAATCAAAAGCAGTGAGATGAGCAGATACGCAATTGCAACCCGTTTTTTATTTCTAAAAGATGAAAAAATCAAAAGGACAATCAAGCCGGACACTATAACGGGAGCAAGCGCATTTTGAATTTTAACTAAATTGTAAAAAACCGCAAACTTAAAAACAACTGATATACAGGCAATAATCCCAAGGAGACCGTAGGCATTCAAAAATATGAAAAAACGACTCTTAACTCTATCTGCCAATCCTCTTTTTTGCACATAATCAAGATCGGCAACTTCTACAAAATCATCTAAATCCTTTTCTAAATCCATAACTCAAACGATCTCCCAAACCCCCGTATATATTGACATAAATGATTAATACAAATGCAACAACATTGGTGCTATAATTATGTATGATTATACCATGATTTCGAAAGAAATTATGGTATAATTCGCCATCTGCGATTTTGCTCAATTACCGTCTAATGAGCAAAATAATCGCAGGGCACTTAATC
>CAUUCX010000017.1:0-11644 GCA_963543615.1 uncultured Eubacteriales bacterium
ATTTCTAACATTTACACATCGAAAACGGTTGGAGCTGCATAATGGGGTTTCGGTCCCATGTGCGGCTTCAGCCGTTTTTGGGTTGTTGGGAGAGCCGTTTTTGAAACAGCCGTCTTTCGGGGAGACGAAATTGAAGTTTATTAAAAAAAATGCTATGCTGTAATTGTGAATTTGAGTTGTGGGTCCTTTGGATTAAAGGACTTAAAATAAATGAACGAATGAAATGGAGATGAGATATTTGAGTAAGGATAGAAGCCTCACGCTGGTAGTAATGGCTGCGGGCATGGGGAGTCGATACGGTGGCTTAAAACAGATCGACCCTGTAAGCGATAATGGAGAAATCATAATGGATTTTTCCGTATATGATGCAATAAGAGCGGGGTTTAACCGGATAGTTTTTGTGATCAAGCGGGAATTTGCCGAGGAGTTTGAGCGCATAACGGCTAAATGGAGCGGTTCGGAGCTTGAGATTGATTATGCCTTTCAGGATTTAGCGGATCTTCCGCAGGGGTTTGAGGTGCCGGAAGGACGCGTTAAGCCTTGGGGAACGGGGCATGCGGTTTTGGCTGCCCGCTCTTTTATAGATGGAGATTTTGTTGTTATCAATGCGGATGATTTTTACGGGGCAAGTTCCTTTCAGCTTGTTGCGGAATATCTGCGGGGGAATTCTTCCGTTTCACAGGGGGATTTTTGTATGGCGGCATACAATGTCGAGTCCACTTTGACCGAAAACGGCACCGTTTCTCGCGGAGTGTGCGCTGTAGACTCGGCAGGATTTTTGCGGTCTATCGTTGAGCGAACGAGAATCTATCGGAATGATAACGGGGAAATTGTGTATGAGGAGAACGAAACCGAATGTGCTCTCCCCGAGGGAACTCCGGTATCAATGAATTTCTGGGGCTTCAGGAAGAGTTTTATGTGCAGGCTGGAGAATGATTTTATGAGCTTTCTAAAAGATAAGATGCCTGCCGATCCCCTGCGCGCCGAGTTTTACTTGCCCGCCTGTGTAGGGAATTTGGTGGAAAAAGGTGAGGCTGATGTAAAGGTGCTGCTCTCCGGAGAAAAGTGGTTCGGAGTAACATATAAGGAGGATAAGGAAGCTGTTTCGGCGGCACTTCGCACAAAAAAAAAGGAAGGTATTTATCCGGAGAAATTGGCAGGACGGTGAATTTGAGTTTTCGTAATTAAAGATCGCTTGAGCGGGAGGATAAGATGAGCGAAAAAACGCGGGCTTATATTTTTTTATCATTGGCGACCTTTATATGGGGAAGCTTTTTTCTTGCCAGCAAGATTGTTGTGGATGTGGTGCCGCCCACTCTGATTTTGAATGTGAGATACGGTCTTGGGGCATTTGTTTTAGGCATTGTCGTGTTGTGCACGAAGCATAAGCGAATCAAGGCAAAGGATATGCCGATTGTAATTCTGATCGGTTTTGTGCAGTTTTTCCTGTCGGTGTGGGCGCAAATTGTCGGGATAAATTATGTAACATCTTCTCTTGCATCCGTGATTTCAACGATTGCTCCGGTTTTTATGATACTTTTTGCAATTCCTGTGCTCGGAGAGCGTATCCGAATCGTTCATGTGACTGCGCTGGCGATAACATTAACGGGGGTGCTTATAAATGTTGGCGGAATTGAAGGAGGAAGTCAGCTGAAAGGCATCTTGCTGTGCTTGCTGTCCGCGCTTTTTTGGGCATTAGGCTCTGTGTATACGCGGAAAATTTGCGAGAAATACAATGAGTTTCCGGTGACTTTTTATGCTATGTTGGTGGCTTTTTTGTGTTCGATTCCGGCTGCGGCGTTTGAGGTAAACAAATGGGATTTTGCTGTCAACACTTTAACTTTGAAAGTGATATTGTTGCTTATTTACAACGGCGTTTTCTGTACGGCGGTTGCGATAATATTTTGGAATATAGGTCTGGCGCGGATCGAGGCGGCGGCATGTTCGATGTTTGTACCGATTCAGCCGATTGTTGCAACAGTACTGGGGGTAGTGATTTTGCACGAGCTGTTGGATTTCCGTTTTATAGTCGGCGGGGGGCTGGTGATTGCCGGCGTTGTTTACAGCATGGTCGCGGGCAATGCATTCAAGTATTTTGAGCGGAAGCGGCGCAGATATTTGAAATTGCAGGCGATTAGGCGAAAACATGTGATGCGGCGCGGGTTTTCGCTTGAGAATACGCAGGAAGATCTGCGTTTGATGAAAAAGCATTTTTTGAAAGAGGCGGGTAAGACAAAGAGGCGATTTGAGAAGAATATCGGTCTGCGAAAGCGCAGTTAAACAGTGTGGCAAGAAGAGCGCGTTGCTGTGCAGAGCTCGTATGGCGGGAATGAATCAAGCAAAAGAAAATGTCGTTATCACGCGCTTTGCAAAGGAGCGGTCGTGGCGAGTCGTGTCGAACGGAAGAGTGATTGTGGCGGTCGAATGAGATGCGCATTGGGAAAGGGTATTTTGTGATGAACGGAGAGATGAAAATTTTGCAAAACGGCAGTGATATAAGAGGGGTTGCGATAGGTGAAACGGGCGGGGCGCTTCGGAATTTGGGGGCGGTAGAGTCCTTTTGTCTGACGCGCGGTTTTTTGGAGCGGCTTTCTGAAAAAACGGGCAGAGAAATTGAGGGAATGAAGATTGCAATCGGGCGCGACCCGAGACTGTCGGGGAAGATGTTGGTAGAGGCGGCATTGTTTGCCATGAGTGTATCGGGCGTTATTTGTTATGATTGCGGACTTGCTTCTACGCCGGCGATGTTTATGTCGACAGTTTTTCCGGAGTTTAATTGTGACGGTGCGATTATGGTTACGGCGAGCCATTTGCCGCCAAACAGAAACGGTTTTAAGTATTTCAGCGGTGACGGAGGTGCGGATAAATCGGATATTTCCGATATCATTGAGCGGGCGGAGGTGATTATGTCGCATGTGCATGAAAATCTCGCGATGTTTAAGCATCTGAAAAAGATAGAGGAGCAGGCGGGGGATTTGGCATCCGCGATTTGCAAGATGCCTGCGGAGTCGGGGGATTATGCGGAAGTGCCTAAGGCAGAATCCCTCTCCCCTCTTATGCGCGTGTATTGTGCGCATCTTAGACGCGTGATTCGCGACAAATTGGGCGAGCTCGGGATTCACGATGAGCTGCCGCTCAAGAACTTGAAAATCGCTATCGATGCCGGGAATGGCGGCGGCGGATTTTATGCAGAGCATGTGCTCGGCAGATTGGGAGCGGTTACGAGCGGTAGTCAATTTTTAGAGCCGGACGGCAGATTTCCGAATCATGCGCCCAATCCCGAGAATAAGGCTGCGATGGCTGCGATTAGGGATTGTGTGATGAGGAATAAGGCGGATTTGGGCTTGATTTTCGATACCGATGTGGATCGCGCCTCCGCGGTTGATGAGCAGGGGCGCGAGATTGCGGGCGACGGCATTGTGGCGATGGCGGCGGTGATTGAAGGTCGAGGTCGTCCGGGGGCCATGGTAGTTACGGATAGCGTGACGGGCGATGGCTTGACCGATTTTTTGGAAAACAATTTAGGGCTTAAACATTTCAGGTACAAGCGGGGTTATCGAAATGTTATCAATAAGGCGATTGAATTGAACAAGGAGGGTTTCGATTGCCCGCTGGCAATCGAAACCTCAGGGCACGCCGCCGCCCGAGAAATTTATTTTCTCGACGATGGCGCCTATCTGGCATCTTGCATAGTGGTAGAGGCGGCATCGCAGGCACGCGCTGGGAAAGGCATATCGGAGCTGATTGCGGGATTGCGCGTGCCGGCGGCGTCCCTCGAATATAGAATTCCCCTGCGGGGAAAAGAGCCGCCCGCGCAACCGAACCCTGCGCAAACAAAAGCTTCCGGCGCGCCGGCGGCTGCTACAACTGCCGCAGAGGGGCACCTGAATCTCGGCATAGGAAAAGAGCCGCCCGCGCAGCCGAACCCCATTCCTTTAGCGGATAGGATACTTGCGGATTTTGAAGAACATGCCCGCGCAAGCGGCATCGAAGTGGCAGAACCGAATTACGAGGGGGTAAGGCTGAAATTTAATACCACACAAGGTGATGGTTGGTGCCTTCTCCGCAAATCGCTCCACGACTCGATCATGCCGCTGAATATCCAAAGCGAGCAAGCGGGCGGCGAACTCAAGATTCGAGATTTTGTTTTCGACTTCCTTAAACACTACGATGGGGTTGATGGCGAATACCTGCTTAACAATCAAAAGTAAAACCATATAAATCGAATGCCGTGCGATTATTTTGCTCTTTGGATAACAATTGAGCAAAATCGCACATGGCGAACTATATCATGATTTCTCACGAAATCATGGTATAATGACCGCGCAAATAACCACTTGCGGTCATTATACAATTGAGTGCCCTGCGATTATTTTGCTATCCGGCCGAGAGATTAAGCAAAATCGCAGATGGCGAATTATACCATAATTTCTCACGAAATTATGGTATAATAACCACCTCAAACGACTTGAAATGTGGTTATTATATGGGATTAAGTGCCCTGCGATTATTTTGCTCTTTTGATAATGATTGAGCAAAAACGCAGATGGCGAATTATATCATGATTTCTCACGAAATCATGATATAATCATACATACATACCTGTTTTGGGAGATCCGGCGCGGATCAAACGATATATAGCTGCTCTGAATGGCGTATCTGAAAGTGTTGGAACAAATGATTAGGGGGAGTATAGCAATGAACGGACTTGATTATACTACAAGATACAACGGTAATATGCCGATGTTGTCACCTGCGGAAAACGAAAAACTCAAAACCTTTAAGATCTGCATTGTCGGCTGTGGCAGTTTGGGCGGGCATGTCGCGAATATGCTTGCCAGAATGGGCGTTGGAGAAATCACAATTATTGACGGAGGGAAGTTTTCGGTTTCCGACTTGAACCGGCAGGTGTTTTGCACGGAGGATTCCATAGGCGAGTTCAAAGCGCAGGCGGCAAAAGACAGGATTTCGGTCATAAATTCCGATGTGAAAATCAATGCCATTATTGAAAATTTGACGGAAAAAAACAAGTGCGAGCTGATTGCGGGGCATGATATCGTAATAGATGCACAGGATAATATGTCGGTGCGCAGAAATATTTACAGAGCGTGTGAAATGAGCGGATTGACAATGGTTCACGGCGCATTTTCGGGTTGGTTCGGTCAAGTCAGCACAATGCCTCCGGGGGATGAAACCTTTGAAAAAATCTATCCGGATGCCGCAGACAGGGGCTCGGAAGCGGAGCTCGGGTCTCCACCGTTCACACCGGCATTTGTGGCTTCATTGCAAGCGGCGGAAGCTGTAAAAGTGCTGCTCAGGAAAGGCGTACCGCTTACAAAGCGCAGGCTTACGGTCGATTTGCTCCTCATGGATTTTGAGGTGTTCAATTACAAATAAAGAAACGCAGATTGCAGCATTTTCATAGTCGCAGAGGATACTATAAAGGAATACAGCGAATATATCGTGTTTGCCGTGTTCATGCGCGGCATTTACTATAATACAATAAGTACGGGAAAGGAAAATTTTTTATGCAGTTTTTGACGGATTGGGTAGGCGGCAGAATTTATAAGGATAATCAGCCCGGTTCACCGGGGGCTGAAGTCCTTGAAAAATACAGGATAGAGAAGCTCAACGGTGTGTTGCGCGAGGCGCAACATAAGTCACGCTTCTACCAGGAAAAATTGTTGGGAGTCGATAGATGTGAGATTGGGGTTGCGGCGAATATAGATGAAACGGAACTTGCGGACAAAATTTTTCAAATAGAAACACTTGATGAGTTTTCCGAATTGCCGTTTACGACCGGCGAGGAGCTTGTAAATTTCGGATATAAGATGCTCTGCATCAAGCCCGAGGAGTCCTCACGCATAACGACGGGTAAATCGAAAGGGCGGAAAGGGCAGATCAGGAATGTGGCCTTTTCATTTCATGATCAGCGTGAAATATCGGAATACATAAAAGGAATGCTTAAGGATTATGTACATGCGGATGATGTGGCATTGATTCTCTTGCCGTGTCGCCGCCCCGGTTCCATCGGGGATATTTATCGCGAGGCGCTTGAGCATTTAGCGGTGCACTGTGTGCCATATGGCCCGCTCGACGATGATCGGCTCGATTGGAGCGTTTACCTGGATTTGTTAAAACTGGAGAATGTCAGCGTGATAATCGGGGAACCGTCACAAATTGCGAATTTGGCTGAACTTGCGAAAGCACGCGCAGAGGACAGGCGTTTTGCAGATGAATTATCGGAGATAAACGGCAGGATAAGATTGTTGTTTTTGCAGCACGAAAATTTTTCAAAGCGTGAAATTGAAAGCGAATTCCCTGTTTGGAACTGCGATGTGATAAGAAATTATGGAAATTTGGAGTCCGGATACAGAATTGCAGCGCATTTCGATTCTTCAGAAACAAAAGCGCATTTATATGAGATATGCGATTCGGATATTTATTTGGAAATTGTGAATGCGGAAACGGGTTTGCCGCTCGGCGAGAGGGAACGCGGTGAAATCGTAATCACCACGCTTACCCGTGGCTGCATGCCGCTTATTCGCTATAAGACAGGTGACAAGGGAATGATCATTCGCAAATCCGATAATCGCGTTTACTTGTCATGTTGATCTGAATCCAATGCTTCAAAAATAGCTTTAGACAGCTGGTCCGAACAAGAGGTGGCTTTCTTTCCGCATGTGATCCCTTGTATTTTCCTTGCGGCTTCTTCGGCATTCATGCCCTCGAGCAAGGTTGATATAGCCAGCAAGTTCCCCGGACAGCCGCCCGTAAACCTGATGTTTTTCAGTTTGCCGTCCTCAATATCAAAATCTACTTTAGAGGAACAGACCCCTTGCGGTTTATATGTATAATTCATGCTTTTCTCCTTTCGCAATTAATATTGTGCTGTAAATCCAAACTACCGTGCAATGGATGCTTTCTTGCGCCGCCTCGGATTATGCGTTCATTGTAGCATGTTTTTTTGAAAACGACGGATCCGTCAATGGAATTATAGCCAAAAGTATAAGAGAAGCAACATCGGAATTTCCTATGCATAACGCCGTTTCAAAAGCAATCCTTATGCATATAAATTGCGAGAATCCTTTTCTACTGCTGCCGACCTTATATGAATTTTTTTAGGAAAATTATAGATCTTTTTTGTGTATACTTTTCTAAAATGTTAATTTTTCAGCACTTCGCCGCTTTGTAATTTTTACAACTCTATCATTTTTCTTTTGTTACTTTTTATCAGTTGAGCGTTTCGAAGGTTGAGGAAAATTGACCGCGTCAAAAGCGGTTAACAGGGCATAACCATGCGATTTTCAACTTGTTATTAAAAGAACAATGTTTTCAATTGAATACATTTTTGCCTTTTTGTATAATACAAGTATACGAATCAGAAGCCGAAAGTTTTTTCATTTATTTTTTTGGTTTCAGGCTTCTCTTTCCGGTGTTATTATTTAGGAGGTTTTTATGAATTTTATTGAACGAATCAATGATGCTGTAAACGGTGTTGTATGGGGCCCGCCCATGCTCATATTGCTGGTTGGCACGGGAATTTTGCTGACCTTCATGACCAAGGGATTCCAATTCAGGAAATTCCCCTATGCAATGAAGAATACCCTTGGCAAGATTTTGAAAAAACATCAGGCAGGCGCAGGAGAAATCACGCCGCTTCAGGCAGTATCAACAGCGCTTGCGGCAACGGTCGGCACGGGAAACATTGCAGGTATAACCGCAGCGATTACGCTCGGAGGTGCGGGAACATTGTTCTGGCTATGGCTTACCGCACTTTTCGGCATGGTAACTAAATACTCTGAAATTACGCTTGCGGTTAAATATCGTGAGAGGAATGCATATGGCGACTGGGTCGGCGGACCGATGTATTACATTAAGAACGGTCTGGGCGAAAAATGGAAATGGCTTGGAATGTTGTTCAGTCTGTTTGCAGCGCTTGCCGCTTTCGGTATAGGCAATGCGGTGCAGGTGGGAACGATTGTAAGCTCGGTGAACACGGCGATAGTTTCCTTCAGCCCTGATTTCGGCGCGCAGGGAACTGTGAATTTGGTGCTCGGTTTGGTTATCGCAACACTTGCGGGAATTGTTTTGTTTGGCGGAGTAAAGAGACTCGGCGCAGTAACGGAAAGGCTTGTTCCTATCATGGCACTTGTATATATTATCGCAAGCCTCAGCGTTATCGTTGCTTATGGCAATACACTTCCGGAAGTGTTCCGCGATATCTTTGTCGGCGCATTTTCACCGGAAGGCGTGACCGGAGGAACCGTGGGTTCGTTTATCATGGTTATCACATGGGGTGTTAAGCGTGGGGTATTTTCGAATGAGGCAGGTCTCGGATCGGCGCCGATCGCGCATGCGACAACTTCCGAGAGAGATCCTGTTAAGCAGGGACTGTACGGAGTATTTGAGGTCTTCCTGGATACCATAGTAATTTGTACGCTTACAGGATTAACATTGCTATGTGCTGCAAAAGGTGCAGGGATCGATTTGAATTACGGCGTTCGCGGGGATACCGCTTTGAATGCTACCGCTTTAGGTTCCCTGTTCGGTGCAAAAGGCGGTGCGATGATTATCGCAGTCGGCATAGTTCTCTTTGCCTTCTCCACTATTTTGAGTTGGGCGCTATACGGAATTCGTGCATGTGAGTTCATATTCGGCTCAAAGGCGATAAAGCCGTATCAAGCGGTATACCTTGTTGTAATTGTTGTAGGTGCCACCATGAAGCTTGATCTTGCATGGAATATTGCAGATACGCTGAACGGCTTGATGGCGATTCCGAATTTGATCGCGGTGCTCGTGCTTTCCAAGATTGTTGTGAGCGTTACAAAGGAGCATTTTCAGAATTTGAACAATCAGATCAAAAAATAAATTCAGCTTGCCGAGCTTAAAAATCAATGCGATATTACGCGGTAAAACCGAAAAGCGAAGATAACGCATAATGACGGCAATGAAAAACCGGGGCATAGTCCTCGGTTTTTTAATTGGCATCCAAAGTTTTTTGTATTTTTTTGCCCTATCCATGGTAAAGGCTTCCCCAAAATCATTTTGGATAGCCGGGAAAAAGTAAAAAATGTAAACAAAGTGTCACATAAAGCGGGCTTTGCAAGGATTGCACTTTGCAGGCAGTTAATATAGAATGGTGTTGCAGTGAATCTGCGAATAGAGATAAGGGGGATAAAATAAAAGGGGGATCTTATGGAAAAGAATCAAAAATCAGAATTCAATTCAAAAGGCGAATGGAAGAAGGGGAAAAAATCCAAGAAAAAAATCATCATTCCGATAATTATAGCGGCACTGGTGGCGGGCGTGGGAATATTCTCAAATTCAACAAAGAGCGATTCCAAAATTCCGGCCGTGCCTCTCGGTGTTGCGGATGAAATGGAGCTTACGGAACATGTAAGCGTTTTAGGAACTATCACAGGTGCGGATAAAGCGGAGGTATATGGTGAAACCGTCGGCAAAATCACCGCAATACTTGTCAAAGAGGGGCAGCTTGTAAAGAAAGGGCAAATACTTGCAAATGTTGCCGTGGATGAAGTCCCGAAAAAGTCGCGCACGGAGCAGAAGATAGAGCTTGATGATACCAAGAGAAGATATGATAATGCCCTCATGCTGTATGATGCGGATGGGATATCAAAGGAAGAAATGCTGCAGGCGAAACTTGCATATGATCGCGCACTCGCCGCATATAATGAGCCGGAAGCGGATACCATAGGCGATAAGAAAAACATCAAAAGCCCTATATCCGGAACGATCACGAGGATCAACACCACGGTGGGAAAACCCTCTAATGGGGGAACATCTGTAGATGGGGAATCAAAAGCGCCTTTCGTTATTGAGGATTTGTCGAAATTGAAAATGCTTGTCAAGGTGAGTGAGTACGATATCAGAAGCGTGGCGCTCGGGCAAAAAGTTGAGATAAGTTCAGAGATGATTCCGGAAATGCAGTTTGAGGGGGTTGTATCACATATAGCGCCTACAGGAGAAAAACACGAAAATGAAAGCGTGATTCCGGTTACAATTGATCTTAAGTCCGATTCACAGGCACAGGGGCTGATAGCGGGGGTTTCCGGCAGAGCGCGCATATTGACTCGTTTTATACCTGAAGGACTTGCGATTCCGACCGAAGCGATCAGATATGATGATGACGGCAAGGAATATGTTTTTGTATACAAGTCCGGGAAAATCAAGAAGGTCAAGATTACCGTCGGCGACAGCGACAGTATAAACACGCAGATAAAGGGGATAAAAGCGGGGGACAAGGTTGTGCTTGCAAGCGAGTTGCCGCTTGTGGACGGTATGGAAGTAAGAGATGAGAATGAAACTCGGAAAAAGGGTTTATTCGGCAGGGGCAAATAAACTTGTAACGAGTTTGCATTAGTTGAACGATATTCAAAATGGGGGAATAAAATGCAGGAATTTAAGCAGGGGAATGCATCCTATAATGTGAAGACGGATGCGCAGCCTCCGGCGAGCGGGGAGGCTTTGATTGAAATTTCAGGGCTCAATAAAGTGTATGACACGGGCGCCATTCAGGTGCACGCACTAAAAGATGTAGATTTGAAAATAGATAGAGGAGAGTTCGTTGCTGTTATGGGCGCATCCGGTTCGGGGAAGTCCACGCTCATGAATATATTAGGTTGTCTCGATAAGCCGACTGCCGGTACATATCATTTGGATGGTGAGGATATAAGCGGATGCAGCGACGATGAACTCTCATATATAAGAAACAAGATGATCGGATTTGTGTTTCAATCTTTCAATCTGATCCCGCGCACATCCGCGCTGAAAAATGTGGAACTCCCGATGATATATGCAAAAGTTTCGGGGAAAGCGCGTGAGGAACGGGCAAGGAGGTTGCTTGAAAGCGTGGGGCTGGGCGAAAGAGGCGATCATATGCCGAATGAGATTTCCGGGGGGCAGAAACAGAGAGTCGCCATCGCACGCGCGCTTGCAAATGATCCGCAAATCATATTGGCGGATGAGCCTACGGGGAATTTGGATTCCCGTTCTTCTGTAGAAATCATGGAGATATTTCGAAAACTGAATAAGGAGCAGGGGAATACCGTAATAATAGTAACGCATGAGCCGGAAATTGCGGATTTTACAGACCGCATAGTGGTATTTCGTGACGGCGGAATCTTGAAAGACGAGAAAAATCTCAATCCGAAATCTCCATCTGAAATTCTCGTGCAGCTTGATCTTGCGCAAAAAAACAAATTGACCACAGGAGGTGAGGCATAATGTTATTTTTTGAAAACATAAGACTGGCATTGAATTCGATAAAGAGTAACAAATTGCGTTCTTTCCTCACCATGCTCGGCATCATAATAGGGATAAGCTCGGTAATAGCGATAACCTCTATAGGAGCATCTGCAAGAGGTGCGGTCTCCGACGAAGTGCATGCTTATGGAGGCGGCTACATAAGTCTGCATATGAACTGGGAGAGCATGGGCGATGATTTCAATCCCAATCACACGCTCAAGATGGAAGATTTGAGTGCAATAAAAAATCGCTTTCCCGACAAGGTGAAGTACATCGCTCCAAGCAGTTTTGCATCGGGGCGCGTAAAATTATCAAATTCCAAAAATCTTGACCTTGAAATCAAAGGCATGAGCGGAAACTATTTTGACCACATGAC
>CAUUCX010000018.1:0-11602 GCA_963543615.1 uncultured Eubacteriales bacterium
AATGATCAGGCGGAAGTCGGCAACAATCGAAAATTCACCATCTTGACATGGGGAAATTTTTATAGTATATTCATGTGGCGAAGTTCCCGAGGGCTAACCATGTGAATTATTCTTGTTAAAAAAGCAAAAAGGGAGATAGAAAACGGTGAGCTTTCAGGCTGACTTCGTGCAAGTATTAAACTTCACTAAAATTAAAAAATTTTAATGTTGAAAGGAGAAATTTATGAAGTTTTTTAAGAAGGCTGCGGCTATCGTGACAACACTTGCCATGCTCGTTACAGCCATTCCTATGAGCGTTTCTGCGGACAATGTGCCAAGTGATATAAAGGGGCATTGGGCAGAGGATGTATTAAAGGAAAATATAGCGGCAGGAAATCTGAAAGGGGATGAAAAGGGAGCTATAAATCCGAACAATCCGATAACGAGAGCGGAATTTATGGCGGTGGTTAATCGCATATTGGGATTAACAAAAGAAAGTGCCGGCGTATCAAACTTCAAGGATGTCAAAGAAAATGCATGGTACAGAGCGGATGTTGCAAAAGCGCTTGAAGCGGGATATATAACGGGAATATCAAATGATATGATGGCTCCGCTCGCAACTATAACCAATGAGCAGGTATATACCATACTGTCAAGAATAAGCAATGCTCAAGAGAGTATGCCACTTGAAGTAGTGGCGGATGGAGCAAAAGTTTCTTCATGGGCAAAAGATGGAGTTGGGAAAGCCATTGCAAGCGGGTATGTTACCGGATTTGAGGGAAAGATCGAGCCGTCCAAGGCTACAACAAGAGCACAGGTAATAGTGCTTATGGACAGATATAAGAAAGATAACAGAATTATCGCCTTCCCGGGCAAATACAATATCAAGCAGGCAAAGCAGATAACGGTGCTCGTAGATGGAGTAACGCTAACGAATGCCGAGATTCAAGGAGATCTCAAGCTTGGCAAAGATGTAAAAAAAGTGAATCTTGTCAACTGCAAGATAGGCGGGAAGATTGTAAAAGACAACCCGAATACGGAAGTTGCAGAGACTGAAGAAAATTCAAGCGTTCTGAAAGATGGTGTTTATACGGGAAAAGCGGAAGGCTACAGCGGTGACATAACCGTTGAGGTCACAATTAAAAACGGCAGGATCGTCGATGCAAAAGTTGTAAGCCAAACGGAAACCCCTATATACTATGCACTTGTAGACGGCCTCATAGATAAGATAAAGGAAAAGGGAAGCTTAGATGGAATCAATGCGGTTGCAGGAGCCACAGTGAGCAGCGAAGCTATAATTAACGCAGTTAAGGATGCGCTTTCGCAGGCGGCAGGAAAGACAAAGAAGCCGGGAGAGACAGAGGCTAAAAGCGATAAGCCGAGTTCCGCCGGCGGTGGCGGTGGTGGCGGATCTTCACCAAGCAAGCCGAACAAGAAGATATTTGACGGTTTGCTCACAAGAGATGGCGACTATGTGGGGAAAGCCATCGGATATGGCGGAGAGCTCCAGGTAACCGTAAAAGTGGAAAACAAGAGGATAAAGAGCGTTGCTGTCGATAATCATCGTGAGACGGCAAGTTATTTCAAACTTGCGGAACCTATACTTCAAAAGATAGTCGATAAAAACGGAACCGATGTCGACACCATGGCGGGAGCAACTGTTTCTTCAAAGGCGATTTTAGCCGCAGTAGAGGATGCGCTAAAAGAGTTTACAAATTTGAAAACCGGATATGCAGATGGCGAATGGTATGGTCAGGGCAGGGGATATTACGAAGAAGATAATAAATATTTAGGCAAATTTATCCCTCCTACAGAAGTAAAAGTTACGATAGCAAACGGAAAAGTTGAAGCTGTCGAACTTACAAACTTCGGAGATGACCAAGGATACAAGAAGGATTATGTCAAGATATACGATTCGGTGAAGAAAGAAAACAATGTCAATTTTGTAAAGCAGGCATTGGCGGTAGCGGCGGCAGGAACTCCTGAACAGAGAGAAATCTATGATACCGTTGCCGGAGCCACATCTTCGGCAAGAGGCGTTACGGCGGCTATAGAGAATGCACTTGAACGCGCGACCAAGTTTAAGAACGATAATATCAATCAGGAAGTGCGCTCCTTAATGCTCGGAGATGAGAGAATAGTAAATACGAATTATGGTGAGCCGGTAAAACTGGATGATCTGAAACTCACGGTTAAATATTTGGATGGAAGGGAAGAAATCGTTGCATTTAAAGATTTAGCATCCAAGGGAATCAGATGCTCTTTGCCGGCAGGTTTTGTTCCAAAGCCGGATGATGAGAGCAAGTACGATGTGGACAAACGCCTGTCCTTGACTTTCACGCATGAAAAATCAACGGCAATGCACTCAAGTCATATCATAGCGAAGAGAAAAGTTGAGCACATCGAGCTTAGCAGAATCGAAATGGGGTTTGACGATGGTAAGACCAAAACCGTCAATATAGAAAAAGGCAAGGATTTTTATGATATAGACTTTGAAAAAGGCGATAATCTGAAGGTCCTCAATGTTGAGGTGTTTAACAAGGAAGGTGAAAAAGTTGAAATTGACAAATGGGAAGTTAAGCAGCTCGAGAAGCCGGTTCTTTATATAAATCTCAAGGTTAAAGCCATTGAACCTTCCGATAAGATCGCATATAAGTATGAGTCGGATTTATTGCGCGTAAGGTTCACAGCTCAATTTGATACTACTAAGATCAGGAGCATAACCATTAAAGATAAGCCTGCAAAGCAGGAATATGCACAGGGAGATAAATTGGATCTCACAGGGCTTTCGGTGGAACTCATAGATGAAAGCAATGTTAAGCAGATGGTGGAACTCAAAGATTTTGCCGCTTACGGAGTAACGGTTGAGCCCGCAAACGGCAGCACGCTGGACAGCGTGGGAAAAGCAAATGTTGTCGTTAAGGTGAACGATGCTGAAGGAAATCCGATACAGGATCAATTTGAGATAAATGTAGTCGGCGTGGGTAAAAAGGTAAAAACTGTAAAGGTCTTCGGCAAGGATGACGGTGTAGAGCTTGCGACTATAGCGGTTGTGAGAAACCCTGATGGAACTGTTAAAACTACAGGATATGAAAAGGTTATTTTCCCTAAAGGATATAATAAAGATAAGCTCGTTGCCAAGGCATATGATGAGAGCGGAGCGGAAGTGGATTCAACAGCGCAGATTAAAGCGACAACAATAAAAGTTGCGTGGACAGAGGGCACGGATTCTTGCTATATACTCTTCCTCATAGGATTTACCATATGATTTCATAGCTATGCTGTGAAATCATAAACGGCTAAAAAATGGTGGCAATCGCTTTCGTGTTAAGAGGCGGTTACCACCATTTTGTGATTTTTAGGGTATCCAAAGTTTTTTGAGGTATCTCCAAAAGAATTGCCTGCCCGGAAATCATTTTACAGAGTTGGAATCAGGGCGGATTATCAAGAGGCGCATGGAGTTTAATATCGCAAGTACGGCCACGCCGACATCGGCAAAGATAGCCAGCCACATATCCGCATATCCTATGGCGGCCAGAGCCAGCACCACCGCCTTCACGCTCAAAGCAAAGACCACATTCTGTGTCGCCGCCCGCACCGTCTTTATAGCGAGCCGCTTTGCAACGGAAATCTTATGCAGCTCATCATTCATTATCACGACATCGGCGGCTTCTATTGCGGCATCGCTGCCCGCACCGCCCATCGCAATTCCTATATCGGCAAGGGCTAAAGCGGGGGCATCATTTATACCGTCACCCACAAAAGCGAGTGCACCGCGCTTTCCGCATGATTCCAGCAGTGTTTCGATGTTCCGCACTTTGTCTCCGGGAAGGAGCTCTGCCGAGCAGTCGGTAATCCCGAGGGCATCTGCAACTTCCTCCGCTATTTCTCTTCTATCCCCGGTTAACATCACCGTGCGCCTTATCCCTCGCGCGCGCAGCTCGGATATAGCGCTTGCCGCATCAGGCTTTATCGTATCGCTGAGTGCAATGCTTCCGATATATTCGTAGCGAGGATTCTCCGTGAGCTCATCCTTTGTCATACCACTTTTAACGGCGATGCCGAGATGTACAAAGGTGGCGGAATTTTTCTTGAAAACATCCGATTCCGCATCAAAATCATTCACATTTTCAGATTGCATGAATCGCGCATTACCCGCGATGATTTTCAGTTCATCCGTCTCACCGTAAAGACCGTATCCTGCAATTTCCTCTGCGGATTTCACATCGGGAAGATCTGCCCCCGCCATTTTTGCATTCTCGACAATTGCTTCCGCCAAGGGGTGATTGGAATACCTCTCGACTCCCGCCATGAGCGCAATCAGATCCTTTTCTTCAGGAGCGATTTTGCGTGCAAAATCGCTGCCGGAAATACACACCTCGCTTACAGCAAAAACACCGGTCGTCAGTGTTCCCGTCTTGTCAAATACAACGGTATCCATGCGAGCCAGTGCCTCAAGATAATTGCCGCCCTTTATTAAAATTCCCAGTGCCGAAGCCCTGCCTATCCCTGCGAAAAAGCTGAGGGGAACGGAGATTACGAGTGCGCACGGGCAGGAAACAACGAGGAAGATCAGAGCTCTGTAGAACCAGTCTCCAAAGTTCTGCCCCGGAAAGACAAGCGGGGGAAGTATGCTGATCAGTGCGGCGGAGGCGAATACTATTGGCGTATAAATTTTAGCAAAACGCGTAATGAATCGCTCTATCTTCCCCTTTCGTATCGCAGCGTTTTCCACAAGATCCAATATCTTTGCAACGGTGGATTGTTCAAAATCCGATGCAGTCTTTACTATTATAGCACCGCTTATATTGACGGATCCGCTGATAACGCTGTCGCCCTCGCCCATATCCAAGGGGAGGGATTCGCCGGTGAGCGGCGACATATCAAGTGAAGTGCTCCCGTGCATGATAGTTCCGTCGAGCGGGATCAGTTCCCCCGGTCTTATGATAATCAGTTCTCCAATGGATATTTCCTCGGGATTTTTTCTTTCTTCACATGTGCTTCCATCAGGATTCCGAGTATAGAGAGTCGCATAATCCGGACGAATGTCCATGAGACCGGCTACAGACTTGCGGGATTTCTCCACCGCTATTTCCTCAAAAAAGGTTCCCACGGAGTAAAACAGCATTACCGCCACAGCCTCGCTGTATTCGCCGAGCAGAGCCGCGCCGATCGTCGCTATCGCCATCAGGAAATTCTCATTGAGCGGTTGCAGATGGAATAAATCCATGACGGCGGATTTCAGAACCGCCGCTCCTACAATGAGATAAGATGCGATATACAGCGCTATGGACACACGAGGTGCTATGCCGCCGCAGGCAATTGCGGCGACAAGTGCGCTTGCTGAAATCAGTATAAATATCAGCCTCTTTTTCTGAATCTTATTCATGATACCCCCTCTGTAACCACCCGATTTACATGCAGCTCAAAACCCTATATGGCTTCCGCAATCACACAGATGCCTGAAACAATGCAGGCAATTACATAACTATTTTGCAATCCGGTTCAATTTTTTTAATTATATCCTGCGCTTCCGACAAGACCTCGTCAAATCTTTCTTCATCAGCGGATATGATCAATTTTTTTGCCATGAAATTCACCGACGCATCTACTCCTTTCATCTTGTTTATCTTGTCCTCGATTTTCGCCGCACAATGCGCGCAGCCTAAATTCTCCAGTGCAAATTTCTTTTCCATAATACTCACCTTGTTCCTTTCTGAAATAAAATCTATAAATATGCGATTTGAGACCGATTGAATACGCGGATTCGGGAGGCAATATCAAAAATTGGGGCATACAATCTGCAGCAAATCATCTACAGCCCGATGCAGCAAAATCGCTTCTTCCTTGTCGCTTATCCTGTAGTAGACCTCTTTGCCCGCCTTTCTTGAAGACACCAATCCCGCCGTCTTGAGCACTTTCAAATGATGCGATGTGGCGGGAGAGCTCATGCCCACCGTTGCCGCGATATTTACCACGCAATCCTCCGTATGGCAAAGCAGCCAAAAAATTTTCAGCCGAGTGCTGTCGCTCATCAGAGCGAACAGATCGGACAATTCCTCAAAAGAGCGCTGATTGTTTATATGTTCCACCACGAGCGCGGTATTCGTGCCGTGGTCATGCGGCAATTTTTTAGCATTCATATCGGCATTCACTTCTGTCACATCCTTTCCGATTCAGTACTCAATTCCGCCGAAATTTCTCCGAACGGGATTCACTTCTACTGCATCTTTCCCGAACTCGATCCGCCGGATTTTCTCTTGTATAAACGAGCAAACGATTAAACGATTAAACAATTAAGCAATTATTTAATTATAATGTGCCATAATTCTCGCCTTTTGTCAAATATTTTGCAAAATTCCTTGACATTTCGCCATAGATTAGAGTAATATAATGGTTGTTAGTTTGCACTAATCGTTTTTTGAATGCAATTTTTGCAGAGATTGAGGCAAGTTTTTACTGATACTTCGTTTATATTCATAAATATATCTTTTCCGAATGTGAGTAGGGGTAGTATATTTTGAATTGTATGGAGAGGAGGGGGAATTATGACATTATTGGAAGCAGCGGTAGGAGAGACTTATTATGTGAAAGCGATTAAAACCACTGATGAAGAGATGGAAGCTTTTCTCTTCAGATTGGGTTGCTATGAAGGGGAACCGATTACGGTTATTTCTAAGAAGAAAAACAACTGCATCGTTTCAATAAAGGATGGAAGATACAACATAGACAACCTGCTTGCCGAAGTTATTGAGGTATAAGTTTTCGATTTGTATTTGTTTTAAATTATTAAATTATTGTATTGTTAGGAGGAAAAAAACATATGCGTATTGCTTTTGCCGGCAATCCGAACAGCGGTAAGACTACAGTCTATAATGCGCTGACGGGAAGAAAAGAAAAAGTAGGTAACTGGGCCGGAGTTACGGTAGGGAAAAAGGAATACCCGTTGCTCAAGGAGTTTGCCGGAGATGAGGAGCTCATAGCGGTGGATTTGCCCGGAGCTTATTCCATGTCTCCATTTACGCCGGAAGAAAACATCACGAGTTCTTTTGTAAAAAATGAAAATCCGGATGCCATCATCAATATCGTGGATGCGACCAATCTCAGCAGGAGCCTGTTCTTTACAACACAGCTCCTGGAACTTGGAATTCCCGTTGTTGTGGCGCTTAACAAGAGCGATATCAACGAGAAAGAGGGAACCAAAATTGATATCGCAAAATTGGAAGAAAAGCTCGGCTGTCCGGTGTTTGCAACCAAAGCGACCGAGAGCAAGGGAAGCGGTCTTCCCGAGGTCATAAAAGCGGTTGCCGCCTTAAAGGGCAAGGGCCAGCAGGCACCGTTTGTACAAAAAGACATAGATCTTCACAGCAAAGATCAGGTAGAGGCGGAAGACAGAAGAAGATTTGATTTTGCAAACGCTATAGTAAAGGAAGTGGAAACCCGCAAGGTTCTTTCCAGTGAACATACCTCGCATGATAAGCTTGACTCCGTACTCACCAATAAGGTTGTCGGCGTTGTGATCTTTGCAGCTGTTATGTGGGTTGTTTTCGCTATTTCACAGGCGTATGTGGGTCCGTTTGTGGCAGATACGATTGTCGGTTGGATAGAAGCATTCCAGGGCTTTGTAGCAGACAGCCTTGAGAATACGCCGCCTGTGGTATCCGCAATTCTTGCCGATGGTATAGTAGGCGGTGTGGGCGCCGTTGTAGGCTTCCTGCCTTTGGTAATGATCATGTATTTCCTCATCGCATTGCTTGAGGACTGCGGTTATATGGCAAGAGTTACGGCTGTACTCGATCCGCTGTTTAAGCGCGTGGGCCTTTCAGGTAAGGCGGTAATTCCTATCGTAATCGGAACGGGCTGCGGTATCCCTGCAATCATGGCATGCCGCACGATTCGCGATGAAAGAGAGCGCAGGACATCATCCATGCTTACCACATTTATACCGTGCGGAGCGAAGATTCCTGTAATTGCGCTGTTTTCAGGAGCTTTCTTCGGGGGAGCCGCTTGGGTGAGCACGATCAGCTATTTTTCAGGAATCATCCTGATTTTCCTCGGTGCGCTGCTCATAAAATCCATAACGGGGCATAAATTCAGAAAATCATTCTTTATCGTGGAATTACCTAAATGGAAAGCGCCGAGTGTCACAAGAGCTTTCTGGTCGATGATGGAGCGTGCAAAAGCTTACATCATAAAGGCGGCAACGATCATACTCGTGTGCAATTGCGTGGTTCAACTCATGCAGACATTTGATTGGAGCTTAAATGTGGTGGAAGAGGGGCAGGAATCCACTTCAATTCTTGCAACGGTAGCTTCACCGTTCGCGATTCTCCTCATTCCGCTCGGATTCGGCGTATGGCAGCTTGCAGCAGCGGCTATTACCGGATTTATTGCAAAGGAAAATGTAGTAGGTACGCTTGCGGTCGTATATAGCCTAACGAGATTTATAGATGTTGATGAATTTGAAATGACAGGCGGAGCGAGTCATATTGCAGTGGCAATGGGCTTGACATCCGTTACCGCGCTCGCATATCTTTTCTTCAATCTGTTCACGCCTCCTTGCTTTGCGGCGATAGGAGCTATGAACTCGGAGATGCAGAGTAAAGGTTGGCTTTGGAGCGCTATCGGTCTTCAGTTCGCGACCGGATATGCAGTTGCATTCCTCATCTATCAGATAGGATCTGTTGTGACCGAAGGGCACCTCGGAAACGGATTTGTGCCGGGGCTCATCGCGCTGCTCGTCATGGTAGGTATAATAGTGCTGATCGGGCGCAAGGTAAGAGCCGATTTCGACAAGAAATATGCTCTCCATGCCGCCGGCAAAGTAGAAAGGACTATGGCGTAACGCTATGAATGTTCAAACTGTAATTGCAATACTGACTATCGCAGTGATCCTTTTTCTGGCGATAAGGTATATTTATAAGAAAAAGAAAAGTGGGAATCAGTGTGTGGGTTGTCCGTATTCCGAGGAAGGCGGTTGCCATAAAAAACAGTAGAATTGCTATATGTGAAAATCTGAAGCGATAAAAAAGAGGGTCTCCAAAGCTTTCTTGGAGATCCTCTTTTCTTTTCGGTCTAAAATTTTTTCGAACCCCCAAAGTTTTTTTGGAGAACCGTTCTAAAAATTCCAATCGGCTATTTGTTTTCACATGACTGGTTTGCGATACCGCAGGAAGTTTTGCAAGCTGACTGGCATGACGTTTGGCATTCACCGCATCCGCCCTTTGCCGCACTTTCTTTCGGATTGCTCGTTGCAATTGTCTTAATTCCTTTCATTTTCATCCCTCCCTTTGTAAAAAATCCATATATTACTCACAAATTATATGAAATTTTCGTTCCAAAAGCAAGGGGGATGCGACCATTATAAATAAGTGCCGTGCGATAATTTTGTCGCATTCGTGGTTATGCGCGACAAAACGCACATGGCGAATTGCGAATTATATCATGATTTTTTCACAAAAATTGTGCTATAATGACCGCAGGCGTCAACTTGTTATCGCGGTCATTATAATTGAGTGCCGTGCGATGATTTTGTCGCATTCGTGGTTATGTGCGACAAAAACGCACATGGCGAATTATAGCATAATTTTTTACAAAAATCATGCTATAATCAACATATGACTTTGAACGCTTGTTTCAGTGTAAGGAGGTTGAAATGAAGGTGAATAAACGCATAAAAAGAGGCATGAGCTTTCTGCTCGTGTTCACGCTTATCCTTATTCCGCTCGCAGCATGCGATAAAGGAACAGGAGCGCAGGCACCGGAGATGCGGGCTTTTGGAGAATATAAGCTTGAACCCGTTAAAACCAAAAAAGCGAAAGTGCCTGAGTATAAGGTCAAGGCGGATTTCTCGAATGTGATGAATATCGACAGTTATGTGATGTCGGAAGATGTGCGTCAAGCCTTACTTAAGAATAAATTCGTGATAATCCCGAACGGACATGAAGAGTTTTTCGCCATGTATGAGGAAAACAGGTATAGCTACCTTGCAAATCTTGTTACCGTGGATTCAATGCTGCATACCTATCATCTGTATTTCAATTATCTTCTTAAAACTGTGGAGGAAGAAGAGCTTGCCGAGGAACTGTTTGATATGAGCGAAGAGCTTATAGATATTTCGTGGTTACAGCTTAAAAAGCTGAAAGGCACGAGCTGGGAGGATGCGGCAAGGCGCAATTTGGCATATTTTACGGTGGGCGCGTGCCTGCTTGATGATTATGTGGAAGTGTATCCCGAAGTATATGATGAGGTTGTAGAGGAATTGGAGAATATAAAAGATGCCTCTGCAGTGAATTCATATTCACCGGTCATGAACATCGGGGTTGATATAATAGATACGGATGGTGCGCTTGAGGATTATACGCAATACAAACCGCGAGGACATTATACAAAAAGCAGAGAACTCGAAAATTATTTCAAGGCGATGATGTTTTACGGCAGACAGACTTTCCGCTTTAATCATGAGGATGAGGTAAGATCGGCGATATTGATGAGTTATGCGCTTATGGATTCGGATGTGCTGGATAAATGGGCGAATATATATGAAACCACGGCATTTTTCGCAGGAGTTTCAGATGATGTTTCCCCTTTTGATACAATGGGGATAGTGTATGAAATTTACGGAGCGAATCCGGATTACAAGGCATTGCCTAAAGATAAGAAGAAATTCAAAGAAGCGATTGACGAGATGAAAAAGGTCGAAAAGGCGCAGATAAATTCGATGCTCGTCTTTGACAAGCATATTCATCCTGATAGAAAAGCGGTCACGGCAGGATTCAGACTGTTCGGACAGCGATATACTTTAGATGCGGATATATTCCAACATTTAATGTACAGAGATGTAGGACCTAATTCGAACGGGAAAAAGAGGATGCTTCCTAAAGCACTTGATGTTCCTGCGGCGATGGGATCGGATGAAGCGCTGGCGATACTGGAGAATGAAGGAGATTTCCGCTACAAGGATTATGAGTCCAATATGAAAGGACTTCGCAAAAAGATTTCCGAGATCAAGGAGGACACGTGGCAATCAAATCTTTATTGGGGCTGGTTGTACAATTTGAAGCCGCTTACCGAAAAAACGCCGGACGGATATCCTGAATTTATGAAAAATAAATTGTGGTCGCGGAAGAATCTCAATACATTTATAGGCAGCTGGACTGAACTCAAGCATGATACCGTATTATACTCCAAACAGGCGATGGCGGAGATGGGCGGCGGTTCGGAGCCTGAAAAAATAGATGACAGAGGCTATGTGGAGCCGCAACCGGAAGTATATGCAAGGCTTGCAGCTCTTACAGCCATGACACGCACAGGTCTTGAGGAACGGGGCTTGCTCCCTGAATCTGCGGAAGATTCGCTGAAACAGCTTGAGAAAATTTCTTTGAAGCTCAAGGAGATTTCGGAGAAAGAATTAGCCGGCAAGGAGCTAAGCAATAAAGAGTATAAATTTATAAAAACCATCGGCGGAGAGCTCGAGCATCTTTGGATCGAAACGCTTGAGGATGATGAAGATGAGTACCCTAGTACTTATGATCATCCTTGCATGTTGGTTGCCGATGTTGCTACCGGAGACGGAGCGGTGCTGCATGAGGGAACAGGCTGTGTATTTAGGCTGATTGCAATC
>CAUUCX010000019.1:0-11103 GCA_963543615.1 uncultured Eubacteriales bacterium
ATAAGCGCATATTATTTGGCGCTATATACCAATTTCCCATCAAAAAATGTTTTTATAGGTTTTACATTTTCAATTTCATCCGTAGATACTTTTCTTATATTCATATTGAGTATCATAATATCGGCTTTCTTACCGACTTCCACACTTCCGATTTCCTTTTCAAGATTTATGGTTTTAGCGCCGTTTATTGTTGATGCTTTTAAAGTATCATCCAAAGAAAGCGCCTCATTCCAATTTTTTAACGGACCTATGAGTTTGACTTCGGTGTATTCTTTAGGATCTTGAGATTTGTTTTTATCTGTTGTTCGTATATATTCATCCGTGTCTTCACCATACCAAAGATCAAAGATTTTCTGCGGCAATGTACGCGTTTGCGCGCTGTAATAAAGCCAACCCATATCAGGTTTAGTCACGACATAATCTGAATGAAAAGCAATATTTATCCCGTTTTTAATCAAACTATTCATCGGATATTGAGTATCTAACGCCGCCTTACTGCTCATTATAGGCAGATATACATCCCAATAATAATCATCCATAACAGCCCAATATGGAGCGACAATCGCCGACACTCCCAGCTCTTTCATTCTTTTTTTATCACTCTCTTTAATGAACTGGCAGTGAGCAAAGCAAACCCTGTTATTTTTAAGTTCCGGATATTGTTTTTCCACTTTTTCAAGTTCATTAAGCGCAAATGTCGCCGCTTCATCACCTATTTGATGTATGTGTAGGTTCAAATCGTTTTGGGCGGCATATTCAAACACATTATGCATCATATATCCTTTATTTGCCCAAATATTATTGCTTTCGATATCGCCGTTCTCCAAAACATTATCAGCATACATTCCTTTGCTCATATATGCAGTGCCCTCTTCAAGCACTTGGTCCGCCATTATCTTTATAGTGGTAATTTTATAATTGGATGTTGTGCTCAATTCATTTGCTTTTTTTACCCACATATCAAGATATTCTTTGCACTCTTCCCAATCTTTGAACTCATATGGCTGAACCCAAAAGGATCCTCTAAGTCTGAAATTCAATTCATTCGATTCTGCCATCTCCTTTAAAGCTGTCCAGTAATTCTCCGAACTTTCCTTGCTGAGAGCCAATACGCCCGCATCAAATGCAGATGTTATTCCGATACCTGCCAGCCACTTTTCTTCATCCTTTATAGCTTCTTTACATTGTTCGACCGTATAATCGGGCTTCAATTTATTGATCAGATTTGCAGCGGATTCCTTTAGATGACCTGTAGGCACGCCATCTTTATCAACAACAATGCGTCCGCCGTTTTTCTTGTAATCCGCATTATATTTTTTTGCAAATTTCTTGTCAATTCCGCATTTTTCCAGCGCCTTTGTGTTTACCCAATATGCATGTCCGTCCACTTCCTGTATAATCACGGGTTTATCGGGGCATACCTCGTCTAATATATCCCGCGTAGGACTATTATTTTTGAATACTGAAACCGTCCATCCCGAACCCGCATATACATCCAAATCAGAATTTTTCGCTATGAATTTTTTGATTATATCCTGCATCTCTTTTACACTCAATATATCAGCAAGATCTATTTCATATTTTGCCTGCAAAGCTGTCGCAAAATGCATATGTGCCTCTGTAATGGTAGGCATCACTGTATTGCCTTTTGCATCTATGATAGCTGTCTTCCCATCTTCATTGTATTCCATTGCGCCTTCTTCATCGCCCACATAAGCGATTTTCCCGTCTTTTAGTACCACTGCTGTCGGGTTTTGAACATTTCCGCTAATTTGTTCCACCGCTGCGTTTTTTATAATGGTAATTTCTCCGGTACTTTTTGTCTCCTCGGATTTTTTTTCAGAGCATCCCGCAAGCATCACTATACTTAAAGTACAAATAATAGCGAACGGTACAACTGTTTTGAAAAATCTTTTTTGCAATAATTTAGAAATACTTATCATATTTCTCTCCTTTCATTCAAGCATGTGTAATAAGTTGGAGATAAAAAACAATTGGTAAATATTAAGTAGCTTCCGCATAGATCAACAATCTCTTATCATTCTTCGGGTACGGATGACATGCCATCAGAATCAATAGGTTTTTGTTCTCAAAATGCTTGAACTTACTCCAATCGGTCGGCTCGATCACCTCCGAACCGATCACACGATACACCAAATTACATGCAGCTGTTATTACTTTTATTTCATCACCCTGTGACAGCCTGTCGATATATCTAAAAGACATTCTCCCGTTATAACCGCCCCTGTGCCCGGCAATTACAGCTGTAGTAGCCGTTTCTGCTCGAGGCACATCCGTTCCTGCAACGATGCCAACACCGTTCTTCAATGATTTTTGTGAAGTATCGGGAAAAATCGGCAAATTCAGATTCAATTTACTTATCTCGAGGAAACCGATCGCATTCTTGTATTTTTGCGCACACTCCCCCGTATCCGCGGGAGCCTCTTCCGGAGCGGTGCCCGTATCAACTCCGGTGGAGATATCATTATCCACGGCATCCGCCTCGTAAGAATCCCTTAAAAAAATCCTCTCTGCCCTCTCTATGCTGTCTTCCGTATTCTGAATACGCGAATTTGTATGCCCTATATATATCAGCGCACTGAACACGAGCATCACACCTAAAGCCATCAATACGCAAGCGGACTTCCTGTTGATGGTTTTTTCTCTCTTATATCTTTTTACCATGACGATACCTTGCTATTCCGGCGATGAGAATAATCAATCCTACTACCGCGAATATAATCGCATAATTTGAAGGATCCAAACCGTTGCCGGTTTTAGGCAGTATTTTCTTATTCGTTACCTTATCCTCAGGGATTTCTATAGGCTTCTGATCATTCGGTTTTATCTTATCATCCGGTTTTATTTTCTTATCCGGAGGTGGCATTTCTTTATTTATGAGAAGAAATCCGTCATCGGCATTCCCTTCAATTTTTGAGTCATAGCCGCCTAAAGCATCCTCGGTGATAGTATATTTTATTTCATTTCCTCCCGCATCGTGTTTATCAAGATCCGTAAACTCATATGTCCACCCCATAGCCTTAGTAATCTCTTTGCTTGCTATCTTCTTTCCGTTAGCATAAAGATGTACTGTCACGCTGTCCAAAATCTTGCCGTCCCAACGCTTTTTCACCGAAATTTTTGTCTTTTCAGGGGTATTGCCTCCGAATCCTCCCGACGGTTTCAGTTTATTCTTAATCGTCCTTACCTCTACATTCCCTTTAGTAATTGTTACTTCCTGTTCGGTAGGATCCAGCACATACTCGGCCGGAACAAAAATTTCCTTGATTTTATACTGGCCCGGCACCAAGTTCTTGGAAAAGATTTCTCCATTTTCATCCGTTGTTTCAGTTTTTTCGGTATTGTCGGAAAGTTTTGTTATTATAAATTTTGCCCCCTTTATTTTCTTTGTGGCATTGGAAGCATCCACTTTAATTATCTTGAGACTGCCGAACTCATCTCCAACTCCGTGCCCTTCCGCCTGTTGCGTGTAATAGTAGGTTTTTAGCGTCTTTTTTACCTCTTTGCTTTCCAATTCCACCTCATTCCGTAAAGTCAATCCCGGCTTATATGTAGTTTTATATTGCAGTCGATATTGTTTGCCCGGAATATCTCCAAGGAAATACTCAAAGCTGCGCAAATCAGGACTTAAAACGACATCGGCATTTATATCTTGTGAATTGAGAACTCTGGTTACGCGACCATACTCATCCATCTCCACTTCATGTAAGAAAAATGAACCGGGGATATATCCGATTTCCGGATCATCTTCGCCGGATGATATCTTAAGTTTATCACGAATAGTGACATTGGTGAGATGTGCTTTTTTGTGATTTATTCGTACTCTCCACTCAACTTCATCTTCCGTATGACGTCCCGCGGCCCACTTTAGAAGAGTTTCATCTTCAGGTTTTACGGGCGGCAATATGGGTACCGTGATTTTTTTAGAAACATATGATGAAATTGATACTACAAGTTCAGTTTCCCCAAAGCTGTCGGATGAAGTGAAAGCAATATTTCCGGCGAGTGCTATATCACCATGAACATTATATTTGTTTTCGACATAATCCGTGAAAATCACTTTAACTTTTACCGGTTCTGTAGGATGCGGAGTGACTTCAGCTTTGGCAACAATCATACTGTCATCCGGGGTCAATACATCAAAGGTAACAGGGTAGGTTTTCGTAAACCGAAAACGCTCCGGCAATGTCAACATAAAATAATCGCCCGCATGAATATTGTTTGAATGATTTGCTGCATCCCAGCCAATCTTCAAATAAAATGTTGCATCAGCAGAAATTGAGCCTCCGGGCGGAATCGGATTGCCATGCGAATCAAGGATGCTGAAATCCGTGATTTCGATGAGCGTTCCGTTGCTCAAATCAGTTGCAAACACGGGAATATAACCTCTCCCCGCAAAAAAAGTTGCTAAAAAGATTACAATGACCACAAAAAGAGCCAACTTTCTTTTCAGCCCAAAAAAAGTTTTTTCTAACATATCGTTCTCCCTTTATAATTTTAATTTTTAGTTAATATTCATATAAGTCGTGCAAAAATTCAGCCAAGAAGTGTAACAATTAAACTTGTAGTTTATAACATAATCTACCCTTGAATTAGTAGCTGATTTGAAAGCATACCTAATTATATAATATAAAAGATATAAGTACAAGTTATATTTTAATTTTTATCAGCCGGGAGGCCAAGTCATCTTCCTCTTGCCCAGAATGTGCAGATGCAGATGTTTTACCGTCTGCAGACCGTCCTCACCGCAATTTATAACAACTCTATAGCCGTTTTCCAATTCCAGCTTGTCGGCAATCTCTTTTATTTTGAGCATAATATGCCCGATCAAATCCTTATCCTCAAAGCTTACATCCTGAATCGAGGCTATATGCTTTTTGGGGATTATCAGTACATGAACGGGTGCTTGCGGGTCTAAATCCTTAAAACACAAAATGTGTTCATCTTCATATACGACTTCCGCCGGAATTTCTCCGGAAGAAATCTTACAAAAAATACAATTACTCATATCTTCACCTCCTTGTTCTCTCAAATATCCGGCGATCCGTTTGGATCGCCGGATATCAAATTCGTTCCGTCGGCAGCGCATATATGCACCTTAACAAGATCCCCGACGGCGGTACAACCCCTGAATTCCGGCATTATCTCAAAACCGGTTCTGAGATAATTATCGGAGTATCCGGCTGCAATCAACTTTTCCTCTGCGGGAAACACTTCCTCAATGAGCAGCTGCGTGTCTGCATTTACATTTAATGCCGCAAATTCATTTGCGACTTCATTTGATACGGCTTCCAGTTCAAGCGAACGCTTTTCTTTAATATCGGCAGCGACTTTGTCTCTAAAATCTGCAGCAATCGTTCCCTTTCTGTCTGAATATTTGAAAATATGCACTTTGGAGAATCGGCATTTTTGCACCATATCAACGGTGTAATGAAAATCCCTATCGGTTTCACCGGGGAAGCCCACTATTATATCCGTTGTAATCCCATAAAGAGGATCGAATTCTCTAATCGCATCTACAATTTTTATATATTCCTCACTCTTGTAGCGTCTCCTCATATTTTGAAGCACCGCATCACTGCCGCTTTGCAACGAAAGATGAATGTGATGGCAGAGTCTTTCGAACGGAAATAAATCCTTGATGAATTCCGCATTTATCACCGTCGGTTCAAGTGAACTTAAGCGCACTCTAAAATCCCCGGGTAAATCCTCTATACTTGCAAGCAATTGACATAGAGCTCCTTTGCCGAGTTCACTTTGATTATCACAGCCATATAGAGCGGTGTTTATGCCGGTCAGAACTATCTCCTTATACCCGGCACAAACCAATCTTTGCACCTCATTCAAAATCGCAGTTCGATTTCTGCTGCGCACGGACCCCCTCGCATACGGGATAATGCAATACGAGCAAAATCTGTTGCAGCCCTCCTCTATTTTTACGAACGCTCTTGCTCGATCATTCATTTCTGAAATGGAGAAGCTTTCATCAAAACATGAAATCGTGGAAATATCCGAAACATTGATTCCTTTCACATTGCAATCATCTTTTATCGCTTTTTCCACAATATCGGGCAATTTGTTTTTTTCCGCATTGCCAAGCACCAAATCCACCCCGTCCACGGCAAGAACCTCATCCGGTGCGATTTGCGCATAACATCCCGTTACGACTACCAATGCATCCGGATTGTTTCTGCGAAATCGCCTAATCATCTGGCGCGATTTCCTATCTGCTATATGTGTAACGGTACAAGTATTTATTACAAAAATATCGGCTTTTTCCGCAGCTTCATCCGTCTGCAATACATCATATCCTCTATTTTTGAATACTTCCATGATGGCTTCGCTTTCATATGTATTGACCTTGCATCCCATCGTTTTAACGAGCAATTTCAAAGGCATATTCAAACTCGTCTATTTCCCCGGCGCACGCAATTCGGCAATAAGTTCTCCGGCTTTCACCTGCGCTCCCTCTTTTGCATACATGATTTCAATTACACCATCGCAAGTCGCAAGGACATTTGTTTCCATCTTCATCGCTTCAATTACCGCAACGGGCTGATTCTTTTTAACCGTATCCCCCGCTTCAACCAATACCTTGAGGATATTGCCCGGGATATTGGCTCCTATTTCAAGCTCATTATCGGGATCGGCATATTTTGTAACCATACCTACACCTACACCCGCTTGGTAACTGTGATCTTTAATCTTCGTGCTCCTGCGATTTCCGTTCATCTCGAAAACAACTTCTGCATAACCCTCGCTGTCGGTCTCCCTGATTTCAAGCAGTTTTACAACCAAAACATTTCCTTCCCCGAGACTTATTTCAGATGTTTCACCAAGTGCCAATCCATGGAAGAAAATATCCGAGCCCATATATCTGAAATCTCCCTCACGTCTTATACTCTTGATGTAGTCCTCAAATACAGACGGATACATAGGATAGCTGATCAAATCCTGTTCAGTAGGCTCTATATCCAATTTCTCTTTCAAGGTCGCTCTTATCTGCTCAAAATCCTCCGGAGGCAAGAGCTCGCCGGGTCGACATGTTATCGGTTTCTTGTCTTTGAGTACAAGCTTTTGAAGCTCTTTAGGGAAGCCTCCCACCGGCTGTCCCATCATTCCCTCGAAGAAAGATGAAATTGAATCGGGGAAATCCATTCCGGCAGCTTTTTCATATATATTTTCTTCATTGAGGTTATTCTGTACCATGAATATCGCCATGTCGCCAACCGCTTTAGATGACGGTGTAACTTTCACGATATCGCCCAGCATGGCATTAACTCTCTTGTACATGTCTTTCACATCATTCAGTCTATACCCCAATCCGAAAGATTCAACCTGTGATTTTAAATTGGAATACTGACCTCCCGGAATCTCATATTTGTAAATCTCGGCGGTAGCGCTGAGCAAATCCGATTCGAATTTTTTGTAAACCGGTCTTACATCAGCCCAATAATCTGAAATCAATTGTATCGCATCGGAATCTATCTCCGTATCGCGTTCCGTATTCTGTAGTGCCGCGACTACCGAGTTCATAGATGGCTGCGATGTCAATCCGGACATGCTGGAAATCGCCGTATCAACTATATCAACACCCGCCATAGTAGCGGTCAATATGGTTGCAACACCGTTACCCGTAGTATCATGCGTATGCAAATGCACCGGGATCGTCAGCTCATTTTTAAGTGCTTCAATCAGTTTTTTTGATGCCATCGGCTTGATGAGTCCTGTCATATCCTTAATTCCGAGAATGTGAGTCCCCTTCTTTTCAAGCTCTTTTGCCATATCCACATAATACTTCAAAGTGTATTTATCTCGGCTCTCATCCAATATATCACCGGTATAGCATATACATGCTTCAGCCAATTTATCCTGATTAAGCACCTCATCAAGCGCGACTTCCATGCCCTGCACCCAGTTGAGTGAATCGAAAATTCTGAATATATCTATTCCGCTTTTAGCCGACTGTCTTACAAATTCCCTTATGACATTATCCGGATAGTTCTTATATCCCACCGCGTTCGCACCTCTGATAAGCATCTGGAACAAGATATTCGGGATATTCTCACGCAACATGGCGAGCCTCTCCCATGGATCTTCCTTCAGGAATCTGAATGCGGTATCGAAAGTTGCCCCGCCCCACATCTCAAGGGAGAATAAATTATGCCCATATTTTGCAACCGCCGGCGCAATCTTCTCCATATCAATGGATCTCACTCTTGTAGCCATAAGAGATTGCTGTGCATCACGCATAGTCGTATCCGTAATCAGAAGTTTTTCCTGCTTCAATACCCAGTCTGCAAGCGCTTTAGGTCCTTTCTCATCAAACAGCTGTTTTGTGCCTTTAAGCTCTGCAATCTCCGCTTTGGAAACTTTAGGATAGCTCGGAACGTTAAAATTAGGCTTGATGCCCTTTGTCTCATTTACCACTTTGTTGCCTATGAAATTCATGATTTTCAGTTCTTCATCAGAACCCGCCTGAATATCAAAGAGTTCAGGGAAGTTGTCTATAAATCCGGTATTACATTCTCCATTTCTGAACAGCGAATGATTCAAAACGTTCAAAAGGAACGGAATATTGGTCTTAACGCCGCGCACGCTCATCTCGGAAAGTGCACGAGTGGCTTTTTTGATACAGTCGTCAAAATTTCTTGCAAATGCCGTAACCTTAACGAGCAAACTGTCATAATACGGATTGATAACCGCGCCCGTATAGCTGTTCCCGCCATCAAGTCTGATACCGAAGCCTGCGCCGGTTCTGTAAACATCTATGAGGCCCGTATCAGGTGCAAAATTATTGACCGGATCTTCGGTGGTAACCCTGCATTGAATAGCCGCACCTCTGAAAACTATATCCGACTGACTCTTTATGCCGACTTCGTCGGAATCGAGCGGATACCCCTGTGCGATTAGTATCTGACTTTGCACCAGGTCTATTCCGGTCACCAGTTCGGATACCGTATGCTCCACTTGAATTCTCGGATTCATTTCAATGAAATAATGATTTCCGTTATCGTCAAGCAGGAATTCAATCGTGCCCGCATTCCTGTAATTCACATGTTTCGCAATTTTGAGTGCATCTTGGCAAATAATTTCCCGCTTCTCCGGCGTGATCGAAAGTGCCGGGGTAAATTCAATTACTTTCTGATGTCTGCGCTGAATTGAACAATCCCTTTCACCCACATGAACGATATTTCCGTAATTATCTCCTAAAATCTGAACTTCAATATGCTTCGGATTTTCAAGATACTTCTCGATAAATACATCCTCGATACCGAAAGCCTTGGCAGCCTCACTTCTGGCACTCAAAAATTCCCTCGGCATATCCTCGGCATTGCGCACGATTCTCATTCCGCGACCGCCTCCGCCCGCAGCAGCCTTGAGGATAACGGGATAACCGCATGAAGCTGCAAAATCAACGGCCTCATCCTCTGTCTGTATCGCCTGATCCACGCCCGGTATAGTCGGAACACCGACAGCCTGCGCAACAATTTTAGATTGAATTTTATCGCCCAATTTATTCATCATATCGTAATCCGGTCCGATGAATACTATTCCCTCTTTTTCACATAGCTCTGCAAATTCACTGTTTTCCGACAGAAATCCGTAACCCGGGTGAATTGCATCAACGCCTTTCGCTTTCGCAAGCTCCACAATTTCGGCAATCCCGAGATATGCATCAACAGGAGCTTTCCCCTTGCCTATCAGATAAGCTTCATCCGCTTTGGTTCTGAAAAGTGCAGTCTTATCCTCTTCGGAATAGATTGCCACCGTTCTGATGCCGAGCTCCTTACATGCCCTAAACACCCTGATTGCAATTTCGCCTCGATTTGCAACCAGTACCCGCTTAAATCTCATAATCTTTTTTTCCATTGTTAAATTCTCCTTTTATGTTCAAACTTACATATCCATCTCATACCGCATCATAGCTAAAGCGGCGAAAGCCGCAGATTCGGTACGAAGAATTCCGGCACCCAAACTGCAAGCCCGAGCACCTATATCAATAAGAGCATTTGCTTCATTATCGGAAAATCCGCCCTCCGGACCGATGATAACGGCAAAGCTCATATTTACAAATTTATCCGATGACTGAAAAACATCTTTCAATGTAATGCACTTTTCATTTTCATATGGGAAAATAATAATATCAAAACTTGAAAGCGTATTCAATATATCCTGACCTTTTAACGGCTCATGCACAAGGGGAACAAACGTCCGCCCCGATTGTTTTGCGGCTGAAAGCGATATCCCGTTCCAGCGTTCCACTTTTTTAGCCAACCGCCCCTTATCGCTTACAATCGTTCTATCCGTAAAGATTGGAAAGATCTCATATACGCCCATTTCAACGGCTCTACGCACGACATCATCCATCTTTGTGGACTTGGGTATGGATTGAAAAAGTGAAATCCGTGCATGCGACTCCGGCATGTCCATGGACTTGTCCTCAATCCGCAAAACGATTACATCTTTTTCAATACCTGTTATACTGCATATATATACCCGGCCGGATGAATCCGCTATCGACAGTTTCATTCCGAAAGTTGCCCGAAGAGATTTGCGCAGATGTTCGATATCCGTCACATTCCTCAAATATATATCAGTATCTCCCACATCGCTTTTATCTACAAAAAATCTATACAAACGAATACCTCATATCCGCCTAAAACTCGATATTTCACAATCACAATCACAGCCATCAACATATTGAAAATTAAGGGCTTGCGACTAATTATATCATGCAGAATGTATTTTTTCAAACACAAAAGTATTGAGGTTTTTCCCTTTGGAATGTATACATTTTTTATCCCTGTTTAAGCATGCAGCGGCTAACTCTTGAAAGCCTCTTAATAGACTTGCAAGTTTTCTATTCTGAATATAGAATATCCTTGTTCACTCTTAATTTGTTAACACTTATACGATTATTATGTAGAGAGGTGTGTTTTGAACGAAAAAATCGTACTTGCCTCCGCATCGCCGCGCAGACTTGAAATATTACAAAAAGCCGGGTTTACTCCTGAAATACTTTTGCCGGACATCGATGAGGATTTGAAAAAATTTTCTAAAATCTCCAAAACATTAAGC
>CAUUCX010000020.1:0-11021 GCA_963543615.1 uncultured Eubacteriales bacterium
CATCTAATGGTATAAAGCTAATAGAAACAGTACCTTTGTCAAGAATAGTATTAGAAACAGATGCACCATTTACAGCTGAAACAAAGAATGGATATCCTAAAGATATTTTAATGGAAACAACTGCGGGCATATCGAAAATCAAAAAGTGTGAGTTTAAATTTGTAATGGAAGTAATTATGGAGAACTCAAAGAAAATTATACAAAGCACTTGTTAGTATCACCACTGATACTGTTTTGATACTAAAAATCTCAAAAACTATAAAAAATAGATATAAAAATGGAGTCGGGGGTGCGGAGAAAAAGTCTGTAAATAAGTATTAGCAAATAGCCTTCTATGATAAATTGATATGTACCCGGAATCCCGGACACATTCATTAGAGAATTAAGCTGAACACATGGCTGCTATCCTGTACTTTACAGGTGGCATCCATTTTGTTTTGCGCTGAATTCTCACATTATTGTAATAACTAATGTATCCATCAATTGCGATTCATACCTTCGCTTTATCGCTTTAACGCAGTGCTTGACTATTGCGGGAAAGTACTGTATAATGACGACATTGTTGCTCGGCGGGAGTGCGGCAGCGGATTTGGTGGCTTTGGCGGTGCTGGCGGCGGATATTGAAAAGTGCGGCGGGAGCGCAGCGGCGGGCTTTCAGGGATATGTTCGGCGGAATATTCGGCAGCGGCGGATAAGGGTGGAATGAGAGGAGCAGGCTTTGTAATATGGATAGATATATTGAGTCTTTGGCAAAGGAAGAGCGCACGGTATTGGAATTATCCAATCTGCTTTCGTTGTTCGGATATAAGAAATATAGAAACGCGCGATTTGAGGACTACGGCTTTTATATGGAAAATCGGGAGTTTTTGGCTGCGGAGGGCGTGATTACATTTAATGGTGCGGACGGTAGATTGATGGCACTCAAGCCCGATATGACTCTTTCGATCGTAAAAAATGCGAATCTGTGCAACGGTTCTTTCGGGAAATTTTATTATGACGAAAATGTTTACAGGTTTTCTCCCGAGAATCGCGCATATAGGGAAATCCATCAGCTGGGACTGGAACTCATCGGCGAAGTCGGGGATTATGAAATGGCGGAGGCATTGTTGCTCGCGGTAAAATCCCTTGATATCATCGACAGCAAATGCATTCTTGCAATTTCCAATATAGTCTTTTTTAATTCGGTGATCGATGAGGGCGGATTTTCGCAGAAAGAGCGCGTGGAACTGCTTGCGGCGATAAGCGAGAAAAATGTGCATGAAGCGGAAAAGATTTGTGAAAGAGCAGGCGCAAGTAGCGTGATAAGTAAGGCGATAGCGGAGATGATGGGGATTTCCGGCAGTTTGAAAAGCGGGCTTGCACAGCTGCGCAGGATCGGTGAAGCGGTGCTCGGATGCGGAGAGAAGGCAAAGCCGTTTTTCGATGCATGTGCGGAAATGGAGCGTTTATATGATATGATTTGCAATGCGGGCGCGATGTCGGCGGATGGAAATGTAAAGCTCTGCGATTTGCTTGAATTGGATCTGTGTGTCACGAGCTATATAGATTATTACAGCGGGATTATATTTAGGGGATATGTGCGCGGTGTTCCTCGAATGGTGCTTTCCGGCGGAAGATATGATAAACTTGCCGAGCAAATCGGAAAGAAGCCGGGAGCGGTAGGGTTTGCGATTTATCTGAACGATTTGAATTTGTATTATCCGAAAGAGAAAAACGATGCGGATATTTTAATCGTTAAAGGCGGAGCGTGTGATGCCGAGGTGCTCAGCGAGGTGGTTCGATTGACAAGTGAGGGTACGGCGGTTCGTGTTGAAAACGGCAAGGATCCGAATATGCGTGCGGGAAAGGTGATAAAATGGGAAAAGAAATGATGCTGAACATTGCGCTGCCGAAAGGACGGCTCGGGAATTCGGTCTATGATATGCTTGAAAAAATCGGTTATGCCTGCGATGGAATGAGAGATAAAAATCGCAAGTTGATATTGGAAAATCCGGAGCGGGGAGTGCGATACATGCTCGTTAAGCCGTCGGATGTGGCGATTTATGTCCAAAAAGGCGCGGCGGATTTAGGGGTTGTCGGCAAGGATATTTTAGCGGAGGGTGATTACGAGATTTATGAATTGGTCGATTTAAAGATAGGCAAATGCAATATGTGTGTTGCTGCGCCTTGTGAGTATGCGGAGGAGCCGAATCGGGTTTTGCGCGTTGCGACGAAATTCCCGAATATCGCGAAGGAATACTATTTCGGCAAGGATCGGGATATAGAGATAATAAAGCTCAGCGGTTCCATCGAGGTTGCTCCGATATTGGGGATTTCCGATGTGATTGTGGATATAGTGGAAACGGGAACGACTTTGCGTGAAAATAATTTGGAAGTGCGCGAGGTGATTATGCCTATAAGCGCGAGGCTGATTGCGAATCGCAGTACATATAAGTTTAAGCAGATGCAGATTGACGGGATTTGCAGGGCTTTGAGCGCGCCCGGGAGTTGCGGCGGCTGAGCAGTGACGGGAAGCGGGCTTGCGCCGATAATTATAGATTTTTATGGAGTTTGATATGAGTGTGAGGATAGCGAAAATAGATTGCAGAGGAAAAGATGATAGGGAACTTTCATCTTTAGCGGATTTGCTTATCAGGGAGGATTCGCCCGCCGAAAGTTCGGATATGCGGGCGATTGAAGATTCTGTTGCCGCAATCATCTGCGATGTTCGCGAGCGAGGCGATGCCGCGGTGTTGGAGTACACGGAGAGGTTCGACAAGGCGGTATTGGCGAGCGATGCGATTGAGCTGAGCCGCTCGGAGCGGGATGAGGCGTATGAGCGTTTTGCGCTTGAGCAGCCGGAGCTTCTTGAAACTTTGGAATTGGCGGCGAAGCGGATTGCGGCATACCATGCGCAGCAGCAGATAGCGGATTTCAGCCTAAATGAAAGAAAAGATGGCGGGGAAAATGGCGGCATGGCCGGAAGAGAAGCTGCTGCGGGGGTTCGGATAGGTCAGCGTGTGCTGCCGCTTGAGCGTGTCGGCGTTTATGTGCCGGGCGGAACGGCAGCATACCCTTCAACGGTGCTTATGAATGTGATACCGGCGAAGATAGCCGGCGTATCCGAAGTTGTGATGGTGTCACCGCCGGATAAGAATGGGGAATTGAATGACGCGGTGTTAGCGGCGGCAAAAATTGCCGGAGCTGACCGGGTACTGCGCATAGGCGGGGCGCAGGCAGTTGCCGCCCTCGCCTATGGAACCGAGAGCATTCCTCGTGTCAACAAAATAACCGGTCCGGGGAATATCTATGTGGCAACGGCGAAAAAACAGGTATTCGGCAGAGTGGACATAGATATGTTTGCAGGGCCGAGTGAGATACTTATAATTGCAGACGATACGGCAAACGCAAAATTTGTCGCCGCGGATATGCTTTCGCAGGCTGAACATGATAAAATGGCATCGGCTATACTCATAACTGACGATGAGTCATTTGCCCATATGGTAGAAGTGGAGCTTTTGAACCAGCTTTCCGAGCTTCCCCGCGCTGAAATAGCGGAAGCATCCGTTGAAAACAGGGGAAAGATAATATTGGTCGATAATTTGGATGCGGCTTTGCATATCGCAAACGATTTGGCTCCCGAACATTTAGAGCTGATGTGTGATAATCCGTTTGAAATGATGAAAAAGATCAGAAATGCGGGCTCGATTTTTTTGGGGGAATACACGCCTGAGCCGCTCGGAGACTATTTGGCGGGTCCGAATCACACTCTACCCACAAGCGGCACGGCAAAATTCAGTTCACCGCTGTCGGTTTATGATTTTCTTAAGCGCAGTTCATACATAGCTTTTTCGCGTGAGGCACTGTGCGATATAGGTGAGCATGTTGTGAGATTTGCAACTGCCGAGGGTTTGGATGCGCATGGCAAAGCGGTGGCAGTGAGAATGCGCGAAGAAAAATAAGGATAAATTATGAGCAGATTTTTGTCGGAAAGATATAAAAAACTGGTGCCGTACACTCCCGGTGAGCAGCGTGGCGGCGATGTGGTAAAACTCAATACCAATGAGTCGCCATATCCCCCTTCCCCGGCGGTTTTGCGAGCAATCGCGGATGCAAATATGGGGCGTAGACTCAACAAATACCCCGACCCAGAGGCTTTATCGCTTAGAACCGCGATTGCAAATCATCTGAGCGCGAATGCTCGGTGCGAAGTTCCTCTAAATGCGGGCAATATTTTAGCATCAAACGGCTCAGATGAAATCCTGGCATTTGCCGTGATGGCTTATGCCGGAGGCGGAGCGAATCTGGTATTCCCCGACATAAGCTACGGATTCTACAGCGTGTTCGCGGATATCTTCGGAGCAAATGCCGTCGCAAAACCTCTCGATTCGAATTTCGGGATTTCCGCAAGCTCATATTTTGATGCGGGCGGCACGGTGGTAATAGCAAATCCGAACGCCCCGACGGGAATACTGCTTCCCCTTGAGGAAATAGAACGGATACTGCAAGCAAATGCGGATAATATAGTAATAATAGATGAAGCTTATATAGATTTTTCGAAAAATGGAAGCAGCGCTGTCGGTCTGATCGGCAGATATGAGAATTTGCTGGTAATCAGGACATTTTCAAAAAGCGCTTCGCTTGCGGGAATCCGTGTCGGCTATGCTGTTGGAAGCGAGGAATTGATAGCAGATCTGAATTTGATAAAGTACTCGTTCAATCCTTATAATGTGGACTCCGTTGCACTTGCGGCAGCGGAAGCCGCGTTGGCGGACTGGAGATACTATGAAAAATGTATCGCTATAACAAAGGAAATCCGCTCGGATTTCGTGGAATTTTTAGTCGGTCTGAATTTCAGGGTTCTGCCGTCACAGGCAAATTTCGTATTCGCATCGCCTGCGGGCTGCTCCGCGAAAAAACTGTTTGATGAGCTGAACGCCCGTAATATAATGGTGAGGTATTTCAGCAAGGACAGAATAGACGATTTTGTCCGCATAAGCATAGGCACACGCGACGAAATGAATGTTTTGCAGACGGCTATTTCGGAGATTTTGGAAAAATAAATGGAGAGGTGAAGATATGAGAACTGCACGGATAAACAGAAAAACGGCGGAAACGGATATTGAACTCAAGCTTACGCTTGATGGGAGCGGCGAGTCCGAAATAAAGTCGGGCAGCGGCTTTATGGATCACATGCTCACACTTTTTGCAGCTCATTCGCTTTGCGATTTGCAGTTAAATTGCGCAGGTGATACGGATGTCGATTACCACCACAGCATCGAAGATATTGGAATAGCTCTTGGTGAGGCGCTTTCAGCGGCACTCGGTGACAAGGCGGGGATCAATCGCTATGGGAGTTTTTATCTGCCTATGGATGAAGCGCTGGTATTCGTCGCTTTGGATTTCAGCGGACGCTCCTATTTGGCATACGATCTCGGGATCCCGACCGAAAAAATCGGGGAATTGGACAGTGAACTCATAGAGGAATTCTTCGCGGCACTGTCCCGCTCGGCGGGGCTGACCCTGCATATCACAAAAATGGCGGGAAAAAACAGTCATCACATCGCGGAAGCCGCATTCAAGGGCTTCGGGCGCGCCGTGAGAATGGCGATCTTTGAGGATTCGCGCCTAAACGGTGCAATCCCTTCCACCAAGGGGGTTTTATAAATTATGAAAAATAACGGGATACGGATTTATCCGGCGATAGATATTTTAGGCGGGGAGGCGGTGCGCCTATCCGAGGGCGATTACAACAGAGTGGATATATATGAAAAAAATCCTCTCCTGATGGCTGATAAATTCGCATCGGCAGGAGCGGAAAACATTCATTTGGTGGATTTGGACGGAGCAAAACAGGGTTCACTCGTGAATTTTCCCATCATAAAACAAATCGCGGAACGCGGGGATTTCTTTGTCGAAGTCGGCGGCGGAATACGCGATCGCGAACGCATAGAAAGATTGCTCGATTCGGGAGTGGATCGAGTTATTTTAGGAACGGTGGCGATTAAAAATCCGGAATTTGTCGAAGATTCGGTACGCGAATTCGGCAGTGCGATTGCTGTGTCGATTGATGCAAAAAACGGTTTTGCGGCGGTGCAGGGATGGCAGGAGCTTACGAAAATCAGCGGTGAAGTTTTCGCGGGAAAAATGCGCGATATGGGTGTGGAAACCCTGATATATACCGATATTTCAAAAGACGGTATGCTTGCCGGAACGAATATCAAGCTGTATGAAGAACTGCACGGACTCGAACGCCGGGCAGATAAGCAAAACGGCATAAAGGCTTTCAATATCATCGCATCCGGCGGCGTTACATATGAAAGCGAAATAGAAAAATTGAGGGATTTAGGGCTGCATGGGGTGATAATCGGCAAGGCGCTTTATGAGGGGAGGCTGGATCTGAAACGCGTAATCAGCTTGGCGGACTGACGGCAAACCCCGCGGATGTTTGTTATTCAAAAAATCAAAATCTTTGTTGAGGAGCATAGATATGACGGTAAAAAAAATAGTTCCATGTATGGACATAAGAGACGGTAAAGTTGTAAAGGGCGTGAATTTTGAAGGGATAAGAGATGTTGCGGATCCTGTGGAGCTTGCGAAATACTACAATGAGAGCGGCGCAGATGCGGTGATTTTCTATGATATTGCGGCTACGGTGCAGGGGCGTAATATATTCGACTCGCTGCTTCGCTCCGTGGCGGAAGCGGTAACGATTCCGCTCATAGTCGGCGGCGGAATTGCCACCCCGGAAGATTTTGACAGAGCCGTTGAATATGGAGCGGCAAAGGTTTCAATCAATTCGGGGGCGATAAACAATCCGGATTTGATCGGGCAGGTTTCCGCAAAATACGGCAGCAAGCGGGTTATTCTGTCGATGGATGTGAAAGCGGTGGGCGGAGAGTACAGGGTTTTTAAGGCTGCGGGACAAGTGGATACCGGACTTGATGCAATTGAATGGGCGCGTACAAATGTGGCAAAAGGCGCAGGCGAGCTGGTTGTCAACAGCATAGATACGGATGGCGTTAAGGGCGGATATGATATGCCGCTCCTCAAAGCGGTATCCGATGCGGTCGATGTGCCTATCGTGGCAAGCGGCGGTGCGGGGAAAATGGAGGATTTTTTAGAGGTGTTTAAGGCGGGTTATGCGGAAACGGGACTTGCCGCCTCGGTTTTCCACTTCAAGGAAATAAATATCGGGGAACTGAAAAAATATTTGGCTGCAAACGGCATTAGCGTGAATATTTGATGAAAGGTAGACTTATGCTTAAAGTAATTGATTGGGATATAGTTGATAAGATTAAATATGACGAGCGAGGACTCGTTCCCGCAATTGTGCAGGACGCATACAGCGGAGAGGTGCTTACACTCGCGTATATGAATGAAGAATCCTTGAAAATTACGCTCGACGAGGGGCGGACATGCTTTTTCAGTCGCAGTAGAAACGAGCTGTGGCGCAAGGGGGAAAGTTCCGGGAATATTCAATATGTAAGGGGGATTTATGCGGATTGCGATAGCGATGCCTTGCTGATAAAGGTGGATAAGACCGGACCGGCGTGTCATACGGGTGCGGATAGCTGTTTTTTTAATGAAATCACGGAAAAGGCAGACGATAGCCGCGGTTCTATGGAAAATCTTCCGCACGGCTTTTCGGTAGACGGATTATATGATATGCTTGTGGGGCGCAAAGATTCGCCCAAGGAAGGCTCCTACACCAGTTATCTTTTTGAGAGCGGAATTGATAAAATACTTAAAAAGGTGGGCGAGGAATGCACGGAAGTTATCATATCCGCGAAGGACGGGGATACGGCGAATACGATTTACGAGGTTGCGGATCTGTACTATCATGTGCTGGTGATGCTTATAGAAATGGGAATAAAGCCTGAACAGATAGAATCGGAGCTTGCAGGCAGACATATTATTGAGAAAAAAGAAAAGCAAAAGAAGATGAGATAGCAAGCCGCTATTGATATTGAGGGAAAGGCGGACATATAGATGATGATATCAAATGCTCACACGCACACACTTTTTTGCGATGGGCACAATACGCCGAGGGAGATGATTGAATCGGCGCGTTCCAAGGGCTTTCGCTCATTGGGTTTCTCGGGGCATTCGCCGCTCCCTTTCGATGATGATTATGCGATAAAGGCGCATGATATACCTCGTTATAATGCGGAAATTGCGGGATTGCAGAAAGAATACGCAGATAAAATAGAGGTCATAAACGGCATTGAATGGGATTTGGACACGCCGCCCGTGATTGAGAATTTGTTCGATATTTCGGAATATGAATACGCGATTTCAGCGGTTCACCAGTTACGGGAAGCGGATAAATTCTATTCGGTAGACGATACAAAAGAAGAATTGCAGACCTGCATCGGGGATTTATTTATGGGAGATGCCTTTGCGATGCTCGAGGAATTCTTTTTAAGGGTTCACTCGGCTGCGTTGCGCGAGCAGAGCGATATCGTGGCGCATTTCGATTTGGTCGCCAAGTTGAACGGAGGAAATGTTCTGTTTGACGAATCATCCGCTGTGTATAGGCAGATGGGGATGGATGCGATCAAGAGGATAAAGGCGGAACGCCCCGAGCTTATCTTTGAGATAAATACGGGCGGAGTTTACCGGAAAAACAGAGATTATTTTTACCCGCGCATTGATTTTCTTGAAAGAATCGTGGAGTCGGGATTCCGTATAATGATCAACACCGATTCACACGATGTGGGGTCGATAGATTTCGGATATCGGGATGCTTTGCGCCTTGCGCGCGATGCGGGTGCGCGCAGCATATATGTATTGCGGAGAGTGGCGGAGCAGCCCGCTTTCACGGGAATTGAAAATTGCGCTTTTTCGGGAGCTCCGGAAACGGATTTGCTCCTTCCGAGCGGCAAGCTTACGGCAAGACTTGAGAAAATTCAAATTTGATTTATAGACGGAGAAAAAAATTGGTACACGCATATACGCAAAATGGATACAATATCGTGATCGACTCGTCAAGCGGGTCGATTCATTCTATGGACGACTATGCATACGCCGCGGTTTTAGCATATAAAAGCGCGATTGCAGACGGCGCGGCATACAGAAACGGGGAAATCGGGCAGAAGATAATAAGCGGAGAATTGAAGCCGGATTTGTTGCCGGATAATCCCGCAGAGCTGTTAGAATACATTGACGGCATAGAGCATCTCATATCCGAAAATCAACTTTTTACGGATGATATATATGAAGATGTACTTAAGGAAACGGCACGATTTCAGCAGGCGAGGCGCCGCGCCGCAGCCGAAAACGGCTGCGGCCTCAAGGCCGTGTGCCTGCACGTCGCGCATTCTTGCAATCTGAACTGCGAGTATTGTTTTGCCGCGCAGGGCAAATACCGGGGGCGCGACGCGCTCATGAGCCTTGAGGTGGCGAAAAAATCCCTGGATTTTCTCATCAATCACTCAGGAAACCACATCAATTTGGATGTGGATTTTTTCGGCGGCGAGCCCCTGCTCAACCGGAATGTAGTCAAATCAACCGTTGCATATGGCAGAGAACTGGAACGGAAATACAACGGCAGAGCCGGCAATCCCAAAAAGCGTTTCAGATTTACACTGACCACGAACGGCATTTTAATAGATGATGATGTAATTGATTTTACAAACAGGGAAATGGTAAATGTGGTGCTCAGCTTAGATGGGCGCAAGCATGTGCACGACAGTAAGCGGGTGGATTATAGCGGACAGGGAAGCTACGACAGGGTTGTTCCGAAATTTCAGCGCCTCGTCAAGTCGAGGCTTGAAAACGCAAAAGCGGGAGGCGGAAGCGCGGAATATTACATTAGAGGCACATATACGCATGAAAACCCGGATTTCATCGAGGATATAAAGCATATGCTCGACCTCGGATTCCGTGAACTCAGTTTGGAGCCGGTGGTCTGTTCGCCGGAAGAGCCGTATGCGCTGACCGACCGGGATTTTGATTTGCTGGTGCGGCAATATGAGGAACTCGCGGAACTCAGCCTTGAATACGAAAAAAACGGAGATCCGTTCAATTTCTATCACTATATGATAGATTTGGAGCATGGACCGTGTATCCATAAGAAGCTTGCGGGCTGCGGCTCGGGCACGGAATACATCGCGATAACGCCGCAGGGGGATATTTACCCTTGTCACCAATTTGCGAGTGACGAGAAATACCTGCTGGGGAACATCTATGACGGGATAATGCGAAGCGAGATAATGTGTGAGTTCGCAGACAACAATATATTTACGCGAGATGATTGCGCAAAGTGTTGGGCACAGCTTTATTGCGCGGGCGGATGCGCGGCGAATGCTTATCATGCGACGGGGGATATCCGTGGAAATTACGCATATGGTTGTGAATTATTCAAAAAAAGAATAGAATGCGCCATAGCAAGAAAAATATCTTTGAGCGAATGAGCGAGCGCCGCTTTTCTTCATTTTGAGGGGCGAAGCCGGATTTTATATTGAGAGGGAATATGGAAGTTTTAAGAACGATATTGGAAATGCGGGAAAGAATAAACGCTTGTAAAGTAGAAGGCAAGAGCATCGGACTCGTTCCCACGATGGGTTTTTTGCATGAGGGGCATTTGAGCCTCATAAGGCGTTGCCGCGAAGAAAACGATATTTGCGTGGTATCAATTTTTGTGAATCCCAAGCAATTTGCGCAGGGCGATGATTTTAACTCATACCCGAAGGATTCTTTCGGTGATTTCGCCGCCTGCGAGCAAGCGGGGGTGGATATAATATTTTATCCGGATGTCGATGATATGTATCAAAATCACAAGACCTATATAAATGTGGAGGGACTTTCGCAGCAGCTATGCGGGAAAAGCAGACCGACGCATTTTCAAGGCGTTTGCACGGTAGTTGCGAAATTGTTTAATATCAGCAAGGCCGATGTGGCGTATTTCGGTGAAAAAGATGCGCAGCAGCTAACGGTTCTGAAAAAGATGGTTGAAGACTTGAATTTCGATATACGGATAGTTGCCTGCCCTACCGTGCGTGAGAGTGACGGACTCGCAAAATCATCGCGCAATAAAT